>JBEPXU010000142.1:1335-5733 GCA_041641735.1 Ectothiorhodospiraceae bacterium | reverse complement strand
CCATTATTGAAAGCACTGCATGTGACATTCGTCCTGTTGTCGCTGGCAGGGTTTATCTTTCGTGGAGTTATGATGTGGCGTAATTCGTCTTGGTTGTCTCATCCATTAACACGACGGCTTCCACACATTAACGACAGCCTGCTTTTATTGTTTGGTCTGTTGCTGCTGTGGAACGGTCCCTGGTCCCTGGCAGCGTCAGGCTGGCTACAGCTCAAACTGTTACTGTTACTGGTTTATATCGGTCTTGGTTTTCTCAGCCTTCACCGTAGCCGCTTCTCCTGCCGAGTCAGGGCCATGGCATGGTTTAGTGCGATTGTCGTGTTCCTGTGCATGATTGGGCTGGCCTATTACAAACCCTTCTAGGCCTGTGATGACACAACTGGCATGAACACCCGGAGCCTCGATGCAGCACGACCCTATCCTCTTCTCTCTATTTATGATCTTCACCGGTGCAGCGGTGATCGCCACGTTTGCACTCTTCGCACGTCAATCGATGCTGGTCAGTTATATCGTACTCGGTGCGGTGCTGGGACCCTGGGGGGCCGGTCTTGTCGATGAGCCGCAGCTGATTGCGGATATCGCCCATATTGGCGTGATCTTCCTGCTATTCCTTCTGGGCCTGAACCTTCACCCGCAGCAATTGGTGCGACTTCTGCGTGAGACGATGCTGGTAACCCTGGGTACTTCCCTGCTCTTTGCGCTGGCCGGTTTCGCTTTTGCCTGGTTGTTCGGCTTTAGCCTTCTCGATGCGGCGCTGGTGGGTGCTGCCTCCATGTTTTCCAGTACCATCATCGGACTGAAGTTATTGCCGACCACCACACTGCACCAGCAGCATACCGGTGAGGTGATGATCAGTATTCTGCTGCTTCAGGATATTTTGGCAATCCTGATCCTGCTGGCCTTGCAGGCCTATGGCGGCGAGAGCGAGCTGTTGCCCGAACTGGGAAAGGTGGCGCTGGTGCTGCCCCTCAGCATGGTGTTTGCTCTGCTGGTTGCACGTTACATCCTGGTGCCGCTTTTCATGCGCTTCGATACCATCCAGGAGTATGTCTTTCTGGTGGCGATTGGCTGGTGCCTGGGTTTTGCCGAACTTTCGGACAAGGTTGGTCTCTCTTCGGAGATCGGTGCCTTCCTCGCCGGTGTGGCCCTGGCGAGCAGTCCCATCAGTACCTTTATCTCGGAAAGCCTCAAGCCACTGCGCGACTTTTTCCTGATTATGTTCTTTTTCTCCCTTGGCGCCGGTTTCAATCCGCAGTTGCTCGGGGATGTACTCATTCCCGCGGCCGGACTGGCAGTGATCATGGTTGTGCTCAAGCCGTGGCTTATGCGTCTTTTGTTGCAGCGCGCTGGGGAGCGGGAGGGTTTCTCGCGCGAGGTGGGGCTGCGTCTGGGGCAGATCAGTGAGTTCTCCCTTTTTATTGCCATCCTGGCACAGGAGAGTGCGGTGATCAGTGAGCGTGCCTCCGGCATGATTCAGTTGGCGACCCTGTTCACCTTTATCGTCTCCTCCTACTGGATTATGCTTCGCTACCCGACACCTATCGCGGTGTCCGACAAACTGAGACGAGACTGAGCCGGGAAAGAACAAGCCATGCCAAGCCTGTTGGATTTAAATGTTGTAGGGGCGTTTGCCGGCGGTATCGGTTTGTTCCTGCTCGGTATGAAGCTCATGACCGACGGGCTGAAGATGGCTGCCGGTGATGCCTTGCGTCACCTTCTCTCGGAGGGTACGAGGACCCCGTTTCGTGGTTTTCTCTCGGGGGTGTTGATTACCTCGCTGGTCCAGTCCTCCAGTGCCGTGACCGTGGCGGTGATCGGTTTTGTGAATGCCGGGCTGTTGACGATTCTCAAGACGGTCTATGTGATTTACGGCACCAACATCGGGACCACCATGACCAGTTGGCTGGTGGCCCTGGTCGGCTTCAAGCTCGATGTGCAGGCACTGGCCCTGCCGTTAATTGGCCTTGGTATGTTGTTGCGGGTCATCAGTGGCTCGGACCGACGTGGCGCGCTGGGCGAGGCGCTGGCCGGTTTCGGTCTGTTCTTTCTCGGTATCGCGATCCTCAAGGAGACCTTCGGCGGGCTTGGTAGTGAGATCAGCCTGAGCGGAGATGTGGGGGAGGGAGCCGGGTTGATGCTGTTTACCGGCCTGGGGTTCATGCTGACCTTTATGATGCAATCCTCCAGTGCCGCCATGGCCGTGACTCTGACTGCGGCGGCCGGTGGTGTGATACCGATGAGTGCCGCAGCTGCCACCGTTATCGGCGCCAATGTCGGTACCACCTCTACGGCAGCACTGGCGGTGATCGGTGCCACCGCCAATGCACAGCGCATCGCCGCGGCTCATGTCATATTCAACCTGCTCACTGCGCTGGTTGCCCTGCTGTTGCTTTCCCCGTTGCTTAGCTTTATTGAGACGTTGCGTGGGGCGTTGGGGCTGGGCGAGTCAGTCGCTACTTCTCTTGCTCTATTCCATACCCTGTTCAATATCCTGGGTGTGTTGATGCTGTGGTTTGCAACACCGAAGATGGTGCATTGGCTGGAGCAGCGCCTGCGCAGTGCCGAGGATGATCTGGGGCGTCCGGTCTATCTGGACAGAAACGTTGTCGGAACACCCTCTCTGGCCTTTAACGCGCTGGTGCTCGAACTGGGACGGATGGGGGATTTTGCCGGCCGGATGTTGCACGATGCCTTTAGTACGGAGAGACATACCAGTAAGCAGCTGCATAAGGAACATGCAGTTATGGAGCGACTGGTCGATGCGGTGAACAACTTCAGTGTGTTGATGCAAAAGGCCAACTTGCCGGCTGAGATCAGCGAAAAATTGCCGCTGGCGCTGCGTGTTTCGCGCTACTACATGGAGGTGGCCAGTGTCGCAAGGGGCATGTCCAGGGCGCAGGAGACACTGCCCTATATCAATGATGAAAAGCTGCAACAGGAACTCGATAACTTTCGAGGAGAGTGTGTCACCCTGCTGGATATCATTGATCCCGTGAGTGACTGTTTCGATGTTGCCCATGCCCTGGGGATGTTGGATGAGCTGGAGCAGCACTATGAACTGCTCAAGGCACAACTGCTTGCTGCAGGGGCGGGCGAGACGATCCGCCTGCGACAGATGGTGGCCCAACTGGATCTCTTCCGTGATGTGCGTCGGGCGATGGAGCAGGCGGTGAAAGGGGCCAGTTATCTGGAAAGTTTGCAGGCGGTGGCTAAGAGCCTGGGTGAGGAGCCGGCACCTGATAGGGCGGAGGCTTAAGGAAGTCTTAAGCTTCCTGTGCGATGCTTGTGGCGTACCCTCCAAGTAACTGGACGCAAGTCCAGGCAAGTCAGGATGGCTTGCACTTAATTGGCCGTTCTCCCCGAACGGCCATTTTTTTATGGCCTATCCGATAAGTAGGAAGTCCTTCCCGGACTGATACCCCATCCCCTGTAACTCCTCGGCGATCAGTTCCCGGGCGCCGTGGTTACTGACGTAGCTGAGCACAAAGGGCTTGCTGTTGCGTTGCAGCCACTCGGGTGCCTCCACCCTGGCCCCGTCAATGACATTGCCGATCTTGCGCGGGTCGATATCAATCCAGGCTGCAGGGCGATAGCCGTGGTTGAGCAGATGAGCGACACGCTTGCGGGTGTTTCGTCCCGCCCCCCAAAAGGCCAGCGGTCGGGAATGTTGCAACCGGGGATCGGTGGCCAGGTAATGGGCGCGAATGCGATCAAAGGCCTCGCGGCGATAACGCCCGTCGGTGCGGGTCAACCGCTCACCGCTGTCGCGCCAGTGCAGCAGGGTCTCGGGGAGCTTGGCCATGCGATGACCTCGCTGGTGCAATCGCAGCAGCAGTTCGTAATCCTCGGGAAAATCCCCGTCGCGATAACCGCCGGCATTTATCACGACTTTACGGCGAAACATCACCGAGGGGTGGGCAATGGGCAGCTCGACATAGATATTCTCGGCGATCTGTTGCGGGCTCAGGCAACTGTTTTGCCAGCGGATGTATTCGTGAAAACCGTCCTGAATCAGCTCGGCAGGGAACAGGCTCACCCGGCAGCCCACCAGATCGATATCCGGATTCGCACTCAGGTAACGGCTCTGCAGGGCCAGGCGTTCGGGTTCCATCAGGTCGTCCGCGTCCATCCGCGCCACCAGCGGGCTACGACAGTGGGCCAGCGCACTGTTCATTGCCCCGACCACACCCTGCCTTCCTGGTTGCAGCATTTGGATGCGAGGATCGTCGTGCATACGTGCGCGGACGATTTCCGCCGATTCATCGGTCGAGCCGTCGTCCACGGCGATTAGAGTAAAGTCACTGAGAGTTTGTTTCTGAATGGTGTCGAGGGTTTCGCCCAATGTTGCTGCCGCGTTATAAAACGGCATCAGCACGGCGACCTCGGTGGTAACAGGTG
>JBEPXU010000142.1:0-1325 GCA_041641735.1 Ectothiorhodospiraceae bacterium | reverse complement strand
GACGTAGGCATGATCAGGAGGCATTATAGAGGGTGACGAGAATGCCGGTGATCACCGTCAGTATGAAGGTCAGCATCACCTTCCAGGCCATGGCGCGACCGCAGATCGCCGTGACCAGTATTCCCTTGACCAGCGTATTAACGCTGGCGGCGATGACGATGGCCTGGCTGGCTGTAGATAGGGAGAGTTCAGCGCGGGCCAGACGGGAGACCGACAGCGTGATCGCATCCACATCGGTAATACCGGAGATGGCGGCAACGGCATAGAGGCCCGCGTCGCCGAAGCGTTCCTGGAAAAACTTTGCCAACAGCATGACCGCCACCAGTAGCAGACCGAATTTCAATGCTGGCATCAGTTCGAAAGGGTTGTTGATGGCCACCGAGCGGACACTACTGTCATGTTCGCGGGTAAATAGCAGCAGCGGGACCACCAGATAGCTCACCAGCATCATCGACAGTAACGGTGCAGTGAGCTCCGGCAGCAGTTGCCGGTTTATTACCGACACCTCCAGCAGCATTCGCGGAAACATGGTGCCGGCGGCGAGTATCACCCCGGCCGCGAGCAGGGAGTGGGCACTGAGGTTGCTGCGGCCAATCTTGGCAAAGCTCAGGGTCACGGCTGTGGAGGAGGCCAGCCCACCGAACAGACCGGTGATGACCAGTCCCCGACGGCTACCGGCGATCTTGACGGCGAAGTAACCGGCAAAGGAGATCCCGGCAATCAGCACCACCATCCACCAGATCTCGTAGGGATTGAGCGCTTGCCAGGGTCCGTAGCCTTCATTGGGCAGAATCGGCAAAAGCACCACGGAGATCAGCAGCATCTTGAAGATGGCATAGAGCTCGCGCTGCTCCATCTGCTCCAGCCACTTGTGCAGTACCGGTTTGAGGCCGAGCAAGGTAGCGGTGATGACTGCCGTGGCACCGGCAACGGTCAGATGACCACGGGCGGCCATCGCCCCGAGGGCGAAAGTGAGTAGTGCCGCCACGGGTGTGGTCATGCCGTAGTCCTTGTCTTCCCGGGACTCCTGCAAGTGCGCCACTACGACCAGGGCGGAGAAGGCAATAAAGCCGGCGGCCAGCAAAATCTCCCCCAGCTCTTCGGCGAGCAGGCCCCAGGTGGCCCCAAGCAGGCTGATGATGCCGAAGGTGCGAAGGCCTGCAATGCGCCTCCCTTCACCGGCGAGACGCATGTGCCAGCCCCGCTCGATACCGATTAGCAGCCCAAGGGATAGGGCAACGGCAAGTCGTTCAAAGAGTTCCATAGGCCAAGTTTACTGCTTCGGGGACACGACTGCATGCAACGGGCAGTCTTTCCCCGATGCA
>JBEPXU010000141.1:0-5754 GCA_041641735.1 Ectothiorhodospiraceae bacterium | reverse complement strand
CACCTCTTCATCCGACAGCAATTCAAGGACTCCTTCATCCTGTGGGTCCACAACCACGAAGGTCTGCGGCAATACACCTCTCAGTGTGCGTACGCTGTGGAGCAGTAACGGTACGCCATCATCCAGCGGATGGAGCAGTTTGTTGCTGCCGAAGCGCCGGCCTGCACCCGCCGCGAGCAGAATGCCGCAAGGGCCAGTCATGCGGCGCTAACCGCTTTTCTATCCATGGCCTGCACCGCATTTCGCCGTGCGGTGATCTCCGCCAGGATCGACACGGCGATCTCCGGCGGGGTATGGCTACCGATATCGAGCCCGACCGGCGCATGCAATCGCTTCAGCTGGTGTGGCGCCATACCCATCTGTAGTAAGCGCTTACGTCGCGCCTCGCAATTGCGCTGCGATCCGATTGCGCCGATATAGAACGCCTGGCTCTCCAGCGCATCGAGCAGCGCCATATCATCCAGTTTGGGATCATGGGTCAGGGCGATGACAATGCTGCGATCATGGGAAGCAAATTCACGCACCGCATCATCGGGCATCAGTGTGGTGATCTCCGTCCCCGGCACACCCCACTCACGGGTGTACTCCTCCCGCGGATCGCACACGATCACCCGGTAATCGAGCAGCAGGGCCATTTGCGAAACGCAGTGAGAGAGGTGACCGGCGCCGATAAGCAGCATTTGCCACTGGGGGCCGAAGACACGGCTGACCGCATCGTCCGTGTAACTGAACTCCAGATCCGGCGTTGCCGGTCCCAGCGTCACCCTGCCGTCCGGCAGTGAAACCCGGCGCACGACCAGTTCCCGTTTCTCCATACCATCGAGCAGCGGTTGCAGTTCTTCTTCCTTATCCAGCGATTCGACCAGCAGCTCGAGGCGACCGCCACAGGGCAGACCGAAACGGGTCGCCTCCTGCCGGTCGACACCATAGTCGATCAGGGTGGGCAGGCCGTGACTCAACTCATCTTCGCGAAAACGCCGCAGCAGGTCCTCCTCGACACAACCGCCCGAGACCGACCCGGCATGCACCCCGTCAGGGCGCATCACCATCAGCGAACCGGGCGGACGGGGCGAGGAGCCCCAGGTCTTCAGTACCGTTACCAGCCTCAGGCTGTGGCCCTGACTGAGCCACTCAAGCGCCGTGGCCAAGATCTCCCGATCACTGCCGCCATTGCTCATTGTTTTACTCCGCTTCAGGACTTGAGCTTGAGCGGCAAACGGTCGAAGGTCTGCCCCGTGATCGCGCTCAGGGCATTGGCCACTGCGGGGGCGATTACCGGTGTAGCCGGCTCACCGACCCCGGTCGGCGGTTTGGCCGACTTGACGATGTGCACCTCCACCTCCGGCATCTGGTCGATACCGATCATCTTGAAGTCGTGGTAGTTGCTCTGCTCGACCGCGCCGTTTTTGAGGGTGATCTCGCTAAGCAGGGCCGCCGACAGACCGAAGCCCATGCCGCCCTCCATCTGCGCACGGATCACATCGGGATTGACCGCGATACCGCAATCGACCGCGATCACCACCTTGTCGACACTGAAGCGGTTATTGTCGTGAAGGGTGACCTCCACTACCTCCGCGACATAGGTATTGAACGACTTGTGCACCGCCACACCCCGGGCGCGCCCCTCCTTCATAGGCTCACCCCAACCGGCCTGCTCTGCGGCCTTGTTGAGCACACCGAGGTGGCGCGGGTGGTCCTTGAGCAGTGTGCGCCGGTATGCCACCGGGTCCTCGCCGGCCTCACGGGCAAGCCGGTCGATAAAGGTCTCCACCGCAAATGCGGTATGGGTGGAGCCGACCGAGCGCCACCACTGGATCGGCACCGGCAACTCGGTCGTGATCAGGTCCACCGTGATATTCGGTACCGCATAGGGCATGTTCTCCGCCCCCTCAACCGAGGTGGGGTCTACCCCGTCCTGGATCATCCCGGCAAAACCGGTACCCGCCATGATCGACTGCCCGACGATGCGGTGCTGCCACCCCACCGGTTTGCCTGCCTCATCGAGAGCCGCGGCCATCTTGTGGTAGTACATCGGGCGGTACCAACCGCCGTGCATGTCATCCTCGCGGGTCCAGACCATCTTCACTGGCACCTTGCTGCCGCTGGCCTTGACGATATTGGCCGCCTCAACCACATAGTCCGATTGCGGATTGGCCCGGCGACCGAATGAGCCGCCGGCATAGAGCATCTTGATCTTCACCTGCTCGGGCTTGACGCCGAAGAGCTTCGCCACGGCATTTTGGTCTGCAGTATGGCTCTGTACCCCATTCCAGATCTGAACGCCCTCAGCCGTGCGCTGCACCACGCAGTTGAGCGGCTCCATTGCGGCATGGGCCAGGAAGGGAAAGTGAAATTCCGCCTCCACAGTCTTGGCCGCAGAGGCCATTGCCCGCTCCGCATCGCCCTCCTGTTTGGCAATCTTGCCAGGGCTTTTCGCGCGTTCCTTGTAGTCGGCCATGATCTCGGCCGACCCCTGCGTCATCGCCTCACTCTCGTCCCACTCAACCTGCAACAGGTCGCGACCACGCATCGCCGTCCAGGTGTCCCTGGCCAGCACCGCCACGCCGGTCGGGATCTCCACCACCTTCTCGACACCGGCGACATCCAGGGCGCTATCAGCATCGAAACTCTTCACTTTGGCGCCGAAACGCGGAGGATGTGCCACCACAGCCACCAGCATGTCCGGCAGCTGAATATCCTGGGTATAGACGGCGGTGCCGTTGATCTTCGGCTTGTTGTCCTTGCGCGGCACATAGCTGCCGATGAGGGTAAAATCCTCCGGGTCCTTCAACAGCACCTCGCCGGGTACCGGTTGCTCGGCCGCGAGGTCTGCCATCTCACCGAAGGTCGCCTGTTTACTGCTTGCAGCGTGCTGAATCACACCCTTTTCAATCCGGATTTCCCCTGCGGGCACTCCCCACTTTTTCGCTGCTGCCTGAACCAGCATTTCACGCGCGGCGCCGCCGGCCTGTCGCATCTGCTCGAAGGAATTGGCAATCGCAGTACTGCCGCCGGTGCCTTGCGCCTTTCCCCAGAAGAGGTTGTTGTAGAGCTTCGCGTTGGCCGGTGCGCCCTCGGGGATCACCTGCCCCCAGTCCGCATCCAGCTCCTCGGCCACCAGCGTAGCCAGCCCGGTATAGGTGCCCTGCCCCATCTCCAGGTGTTTGATGATCACCGTGACCGTATTGTCCGGCTTGATGCGGACAAAGGCATTGGGCTCGAAGCTCGCTTCCGTTACCGCCTCGTCCCCGGCAATGCCGGGCCCGGCCTGGGTCGGCGCTTCCTCCTCAGAACAACCGGTAAGCTGAATACCCAGGGTCAAACCCGCGCCGGTGTAGAGGCTGGTGATGAGAAAGCGGCGGCGGCTGTGGTTAATGCTGTGACGTTTCATGCGGCACCTCCCTCTGTAGCCAGGGACTGTGCTGCAGTGTGTACCGCCTCGCGGATCCGCACGTAGGTGTGACAGCGGCAGAGATTCCCCTCAAAGGCCTCGTCGATATCCGCATCGCTCGGGCTGGGATTCTTCTCCAGCAGGGCAATGGCGCTCATGATCTGGCCCGACTGACAGTAACCGCACTGGACCACGTCGTGCTTCTCCCAGGCACCCTGCACTGCGGCCGCGACAGGGGATTCAACCTTCTCGATAGTGGTAATGGATTTACCCTGCACCGAACTGGCGGGGGTAATGCAGGAACGGACCGGCGAGCCGTCCACCAGCACATTGCACGAGCCGCAGACCGCAATACCGCAGCCATACTTAGTGCCGGTCAACTTCAGGACATCGCGCAAAACCCACAACAGGGGCATCGACGGGTCCACATCGAGGGAGTGGGACTCGCCGTTAACCGTCAGCTTGATCATGAATTATGACTCCTCTTCCTTGTTACAGCTTTTAGCACAGGGGGTGCTCGCGGCGCTGCTTGAGGTATAAAACGGACACAGAATAGATGAAGCCTAGATCGCCCGGCGGGTAAATTCCAACCCCTAGAGCGATTACCGCAGTCATCCTGCGGTTTTATCCGCACCCATCCTTCGTGGTATAAAAAAACAAATAACCTTAAAGGCAGACGACTAGTGTTCGAACACGACAATACCGAGCGAATCATGCTCTCCCGCGCCGAGACCGACCACCCCCTGGCCAGCTACTCCAAACACGGCTTCGAACTCGACGGTGCCGAGTGGCCGTCGGTGGAACACTACTATCAGGCGATGAAGTTCGAGGATGCCGACTACCGCGAGCAGATCCGTGCCGCTGCCCATCCCGCCGACGCTGCCAAACTCGGCAAAAGCAAACGCCATGGCCGGCGCAAGGACTGGGACAAGGTCAAGGAGACCTTTATGACCCGCGGTACCTATATCAAATGCCGCACGCATCCCGATGTTGCCCAGGCCCTGCTCGCCACCGGCAACAAACCGATCATCGAGACCAGCCAGTACGACTACTACTGGGGCTGCGGCCGTGACCTGCGAGGGGATAACGTTTACGGCAAGGTGTTGATGAAGGTCCGCGAGCAGCTCCGCAAGGAGGCAGAGGGCACGACATGACAGTACACACAGCTGCAGGTTCCCGGGCCGAATGTGCATTGCTGGTTTATTTTTGTTTTACTTGGTGACTCATCCACTTTGTAATAACTTAAATTAGTCTACCCAATTAACAAGGATGTTCGACATGGACACCACACGTATCATCGCAGCGACGCTTCTTGCCACACTCTTCTCCACCGCCCACGCAGGCCTTTATAAATGGGTCGATGACAACGGTCAGGTACACTATGGCGACAAACCAAGTGCCGGTTCCTCCGGAAACGCCGGGGACCAGGCGCAAGAGGTTGCCATTCATGACAGTTTCGCCATCAAAAATGTAACCAAGCGGTTTCCAGTCAAGTTATCCCGCAAAGAGCGCAGTGCGCTGCGCGACATCACTTTCTCAGATTTTCATATTCGCCTTCCTGTATCAGAAGGACACCGTATCAAGATCGGGAGAATGTCCGTGGGAAAGAGCTGCAAAATGGCTGCAATTTACTACTGGGACACACAGGACCTCCCTTTGGGCGATGAGGCAATAGGAGGGCTAATCGACGATACCTTTACACACTATGGTTACAACTACAGAAAAACCACCGCATCCCCTCTGGTGCTGTCCGGTGAAATCACCGCAATGAAAGTAGACAGTTGCCTCCCGTACCGTAGTAATAGCCCCAACGCACCCTCACGTGACGCGGCCTATGTTAAGGTCGCATGGAAACTCAAAGAACCTTCCAGCGACAGGGTGATCTACGAAACCTCGACGGAGGGATCCAAGGATAACCGCGCCCTCAATGCACGCCGAGACGGTTTTATTGACACCATCAATGCGGCTCTCAGGGTCGCCATCGTCAACCTCCTCGCTGACAAGCATTTTGTCTCATCGATGATGAAAACAAGCAGTTCGGCACAACAATACAGCACGTCATCTTCATCCGCGCCGGTCTTTATCAAATACAGCAAACAACGTGGCGACTTTCGCTCACGGGTAAAACATCTGGAAAAACTGGCGGTAACAATTAAGACCAATGACGGCCATGGCAGCGGTGTGCTGCTCGACTCCCACGGACACGTCCTAACCAATGCTCATGTCGTCAAAGGGAATCGGCACGTCAAAATAAAAATCGGTAACAACGAGTTTAATGCCAGCGTTGTCAAGAAGGGGACAAAGCGTGATGTTGCCCTGATAAAAATTACCGATGAAGCATCATTACCCAAAAATATCGATAT
>JBEPXU010000140.1:0-5761 GCA_041641735.1 Ectothiorhodospiraceae bacterium | reverse complement strand
GATTCAACACGATTTGCGTACGGATTTTTAAAGGTACACTATTGCATCCATGCTGTTAACTCTATCCGTAACAAAATAAGTCAAACCATTATGTCATCCAGAGACAACGCATCTGAACCGGGCCGGCCATTGGGTCGCGGTATGCTGATCATCGGTTGGATTCTTGGCCTCGGCCTTCTCAGTCTGATGTTCTCGGGGATTCTCGATCACCAGCGCAACCCCAATCAAAACCTCACCATGCGCGTCAGTGACAACGGGGTGCGTGAGGTGGTGCTTCAACGCAACCGGGGTGGACACTATCTGGCCAATGGCCGAATAAACGGTCAGGAAGTCGAGTTCCTTCTCGATACCGGTGCCAGTGATGTGTCAGTCCCGCAAGCGCTCGCTCAACGTCTTGGGCTCGACCGCGGTATGCCTCTGACCTATAGCACCGCCAACGGCAACATTACCGCCTACCTGACCCGTATTCCCCAGCTGAACCTGGGAAGCATTGAGTTAAGTGATACCCGCGCCAGTATCAATCCGCACATGGAGGGCGAGACCATCCTTCTGGGCATGAGTTTTCTCAAGCATCTGGAATTTACCCAGCGGGGTGATACCCTGATAATCCGGCAATATCCATAACAATAACGACAGACACACGAATACCATGGAAACCATTACTAACCTGATTAACCAATTGAACAGCCTGGTCTGGGGGCCGGCAATGCTGTTCCTGATCCTCGGCACAGGCCTGTTCCTGATGGCCGGGCTCAAGGCGATGCCCCTGCACCGCATTGGCTACGGCTTTTGCATGCTGTGGCAGGGGCGTAAGAGGAGCGGTGAAGGTGATATCGCCCCGTTCAAGGCGCTCATGACCTCCCTCTCCTCCACCGTCGGCACTGGTAACATCGCGGGTGTCGCCACCGCTATCTTTACCGGCGGGCCGGGGGCGCTGTTCTGGATGTGGTGCACGGCACTGGTCGGCATGGCCACCAAGTACGCCGAAGCGGTACTTGCCGTGCACTATCGCGAAACCGATGCCAGGGGAGACCACGTTGGCGGCCCCATGTTCTATATCAGGAACGGCCTGGGTCGAAACTGGGCCTGGCTTGGTACCCTGTTTGCCATTTTCGGCGGGCTGGCCGGTTTTGGGATCGGCAATATGGTCCAGGCCAATTCGGTAGCCGACTCACTGAGTTCACTGAACAACGGTCTACACATCTCCCCCTGGGTAACGGGTATCACGCTTGCGGTACTGGTTGGCCTGGTACTGATTGGTGGGATACGTCGTATCGCAGACGTCGCCAGTGGCCTGGTCCCGTTTATGGCTATAAGTTACCTGGCAGCCGGTCTGATCGTCCTGCTGATGAACCTGACGGCTATTCCGGCAGCTATCGAGTTGATTGTCACACAGGCCTTCACCCCTACGGCTGCTACAGGCGGTTTCGCGGGTGCCAGCGTCATGATGGCGATCCAGTGGGGGGTTGCCCGGGGGATATTTTCCAATGAGGCCGGTCTGGGCAGTGCTCCCATCGCCCACGCCGCGGCGGCTACAGACAGCCCGGTGCGTCAAGGAACGGTGGCAATGCTCGGAACCTTCCTCGACACCCTGATCATCTGCACCATTACCGGGCTGGTGATCGTGGTAACCGGCGCCTGGACCTCCGGGGAAAACGGTGCACCACTCACCTCCTTCGCCTTCGAAACGGCCCTGCCCGGCTTTGGCGGTTATATTGTCACTTTCGGGCTGGTACTGTTTGCGTTTACCACTCTGCTCGGCTGGAGCTTCTATGGGGAAAAGTGCGCGGAGTATCTATTCGGTGTACGGGCAATCATCCCCTTCCGTATACTATGGATTATTGCAATCCCTGTCGGGGCCACCTCCAAACTGAGTTTTGCCTGGCTGGTCGCGGACACCCTTAACGCCTTAATGGCCTTGCCCAACCTGCTGGCGCTACTGCTGTTGAGCCCGGTCGTTTTAAAGCTGACCCGTGAGTACTTCAGCAAGCCGCAGTAACAACTCGAAAGCGTTAGAGATTCATGACATAGTATTGCTCTAAGTTACTGGCTGACCGGCACATTCCGGTCCATGACCTGTTGGAGAGAATGATGGCAGAACAGATTACCGACTCCGGACTTAAGATTGAAGATATTACCGAGGGCAACGGCCCCATCGCCGAATCCGGCCAGACCGTTTCGGTCCACTATACCGGTTGGCTGGAAAATGGCAGCAAGTTCGATTCGAGCAAAGACCGTAACCAGGCCTTTCAATTCCGTCTTGGCGGCGGCATGGTCATCAAGGGCTGGGACGAAGGGGTTCAGGGCATGAAGGTCGGCGGCACACGCAAACTGACCATCCCTGCCGAACTGGGCTACGGCGCACGTGGTGCCGGGGGCGTTATCCCGCCCAATGCCACCCTCATTTTCGAAGTTGAGTTACTGGATATCCTCTGATGCCGGGAGAGATAGCCCTTGAGGCCATCCGTGAACAGGTTCGTCGTGCCCTGCTGGAGGATGTCGGCAGTGGCGATCTGACTGCAACGCTGATTCCGGAGACGGCCACAACCGAGGCTACTGTTATCTGTCGTGACAATGCAGTGATTTGCGGCTGTGACTGGTTTGAACAGGTATTTGCCCTGCTGGACGAGACTATCTCCATTGAGTGGCAGGTCAGGGATGGAGACCCGGTCTCTCCCAACCAGGCCATCTGTATACTAAGTGGGCCTGCACGACCGCTGTTAACGGGTGAGAGGACAGCCCTTAACTTCATGCAAACCCTCTCCGGGACGGCTACTCAGGCCCATCGCTATGCTGAGGCCGTTTCAGGAACAGGTGTGGAGGTGCTCGATACCCGGAAAACCATCCCGGGCCTTCGACGTGCCCAAAAATACGCCGTCAGTTGCGGTGGCTGCCGCAACCACCGCATTGGGCTTTTCGATGGCATCCTTATTAAGGAAAACCATATCGCCGCTGCCGGCTCCGTTACGGAAGCCGTCGAACAGGCCAGACATCACGCAAGGGAGGGTATTTCGGTAGAGGTGGAGGTCGAAGATCTGCATCAGGTACGTGAGGCACTGGCTGCGGGTGCCGATATACTGCTGCTGGACAACATGTCTACCGATATGCTGCGAGAGGCTGTTTCCATTACTGCCAGCCAGGCCAAGCTGGAAGCATCTGGTGGTATAACTATTGATAATATAAGGGAAATTGCTGAGACAGGTGTCGATTATATCTCAATCGGCGAGTTGACCAAGCACCTCAGAGCGACCGACCTATCGATGCGTTTTACCGCCACCTGACCACATGAAGCACTGACACATAAGGCTGCCAGACCACTTGGTACATTGAACGGCGCCTGCTGACAAGTTAAGACATAGGTTGATAGAGTACGCATAACCGCCGATTACCAGTAGAATTTTCAGGTAAAATAACATAAGGTTATTTGACCACTACGCTGAACACAAAAACCTTTGGTATCAAGGATATGGCAACCACAAATCCGAAAGTGACCCTTAGCGGTCTTGCACGCAAATTGGTCAATGACGGTTTGTTAAGCGCAGATGACGCAGTCAAGTTGACTGAAGAGGCCCGGAAAGAGAAGGTGCCCTTTGTCAGTTATGTCGTCTCCAAGCATAAGGTCAAAGCCAAAGACCTGGCCATGTCCGCCGCACAGGAGTTTGGCGTACCGATCTTTGATATCGATGCCATGGACCTCGACCCGGATACCACCAAGCTGGTCGAGGAAAAACTGATTCGTCACCACCATGCGTTGCCCCTTTTCAAACGGGGCAACCGCCTCTATGTTGCGGTCTCCGATCCCACCAATCTGGTTGCACTGGACGAAATACGTTTTCATGTCAGCGCCCATACTGAAGCGGTACTGGTGGAAGAAGACAAGCTGACCCGTACTATCGACAAGGCCATGGAGGCCACCGATACCTCGATGCAGGATCTTGGGGACGCCTCACTGGACGACCTGGATATATCCTCCGAGGAGGATGAGAAGGAGGGGTCGGATATCAGCGACAGTGAGGTGGACGATGCACCGGTGGTACGCTTCGTCAACAAAATCCTCCTCGATGCCATCAACAAGGGGGCATCGGATATCCACTTCGAGCCCTATGAAAAGCGCTATCGCGTCCGTTTGCGCATGGATGGCATGCTCCAGGAGGTCTCCTCTCCCCCTGTTCAATTGGCCGGCAAGATATCCGCCCGTATCAAGGTTATGTCACGCCTTGATATTTCAGAGAAACGAGTCCCCCAGGATGGCCGTATCAAACTGACCCTGTCGAAGAACAAGGCCATCGACTTTCGTGTCAATACCTGCCCCACCCTCTTTGGTGAAAAGATCGTACTGCGTATTCTTGATCCCTCCAGTGCCAAACTGGGCATTGATGCACTGGGTTATGAACCGGAACAAAAAGAGCTCTATCTGGATAATCTCGCCAAACCGTACGGGATGATACTGGTAACAGGGCCGACCGGTTCCGGTAAAACTGTCTCGCTCTATACCGGCCTGAACATACTCAACACTCCTGATGTCAACATTTCAACGGCCGAGGACCCGGCGGAGATTAACCTTGAAGGGATCAACCAAGTCAACGTCAACCCGAAGGTTGGCCTGACCTTCGCTTCGGCGCTAAAGGCCTTCCTTCGTCAGGATCCGGATATCATCATGGTGGGTGAGATTCGTGACATTGAAACGGCTGAGATCGCCATCAAGGCAGCGCAAACCGGTCACATGGTAATGTCGACACTGCACACCAATGACGCGCCACAAACGATTGCACGTCTAATGAATATCGGCGTGCCGCCTTACAATATTGCTTCCGCGCTCAACCTTATCATTGCCCAGCGCCTGGGGCGGCGGCTATGCAATAACTGCAAATCCCTGGAAGACATTCCCAAAGAGGCCTTGCTTGAGGAGGGATTTCGCGAAGAGGAAATTCCAAACCTAAAGATCTACAAGGCCGTTGGGTGTGACCAGTGCAACGAGGGCTACAAAGGCCGTGTCGGTATCTACCAGGTACTGCCGATATCCGAAGATATGGGCAAGCTGATCATGAAGGGTGCATCCGCCTATGATATGGCCGACCAGGCCGCCAAAGAGGGTATTCCCGATTTGAGAGAGTCAGGACTAAAAAAGGTAAGGGACGGCGTTACCAGCCTGGAAGAAATTAACCGCGTGACCAAGGATTAACAGTCGATATGGCGGAAAAAAAGCGTAAAGAGGATATTTTTGTCTGGGAAGGGACAGACAAAAAGGGTGGTAAGAAAAAAGGCGAAACTCGCGCGCCCAATATGGCTATGGCCAAAGCCGACCTGCGCCGTCAGGGGATCAATCCGCAAAAGGTCAAGAAAAAACCCAAGGCTCTCTTTGGTGGAGGTGCTGCAAAAGGTAAAAAGATTGTACCCAAAGACATAGCGATCTTTTCGCGGCAGATTGCAACGATGATGTCCTCCGGGGTCCCTTTAGTCCAGTCATTTGAAATCATGGCCAAGGGTGTCGAAAATCCTAACTTGCGCAACCTTATTAATAACGTCAAATCGGATATTGAAGGTGGCGCGACCCTTGCCGATGCCTTCCGCCAACACCCTAAATATTTCGATGACCTGACATGCAGCCTTGTACATGCTGGTGAGCAGGCCGGTATCCTTGAAAGCCTGCTCGATAAGATCGCAACCTACAAGGAAAAGACCGAGGCACTCAAATCGAAGATCAAGAAGGCCCTGTTCTACCCCACTGCGGTTATCGTCGTGGCATTCATCATTACCGCAG
>JBEPXU010000139.1:0-5800 GCA_041641735.1 Ectothiorhodospiraceae bacterium | reverse complement strand
GTTCCTTGCCGCCATCAACGCCTCATACTCCTCCGGCGCGATGATCTGACGGATATCGACAAAGCTGCCGCTTTCGAACTTTTTCAGCTCCGATACGACCCCCATCACCTTCTCCGCCGCCTGACGCGGCTTGGGCATCACCTCCGTGCCGCGTGCCTCGCGAATGCGCGCCAGTGCCGGATACTCCTCCGGGTCCGGCTCGACACAGAGATAGTCCATCATCGAGGAATCGATGAGTCCCGGCGCAATCGCCGAGATATGGGTGCCGGGAAACTCATGGGCATAGAGCCGCAACAGCATATTGAGCGATGCCTTGGACAGGGCATATCCGCTCCAGCCCTTATTACCCAGCACGGCAGCACCGGAGGAGATAGCAAGAACCTGCTTAACCTGCATGCCGCTATCCAGCAACCAGTCCAGCACCACCTTGTTGGACCAGACATTGATATCCATGATGCGTTTGAGATCAGAGAGTGAGGTTTCGTGCATCGGCTTGATCTCGCCGAGCATGCCGGCGTTGAGGATCACCAGGTCAAGCTGTGTGAGGTCACCGAGCAGTTTATCCAGCGCCGGTGCCACCGAATCGAAATCGGCAAGGTCGCACTGCACATCATGTGCCCCGGCAAGGTCACTGCCGCGGCGACTACAACCATAGACATCCCACCCCTGTTCCAAGGCATATTCGGAAAAACCGCGACCCAGGCCGCTGCTGTTACCGGTCACAAGCACACTCTTTGTCATCGACACAAACCTTTCATTGACTGAGAAAGACGGGCGCGACATTTAATCAATCGTCAGCGGAGAGTTCAATGCGCCCCGACAGGCTGGCAATATCACCCCCCCTATCTATAGTTAGTTAAATGGACAAGATAAGAAACCATAAAGCCTGATGTCTCCGCCCACTGAGAATACCTGCCTCTATCGACAAAGACTCATCCTGCTTTTGCCGATCCTGCTGGCTGCGCTATGCACGGCACCGGCTATACAGGCACACAGCGAACCGTTATCCCTCAGTGAAACACAGCATGAATACTCACTGCTGAATACCGCCGAATACCTAGAAGATCCCAGCAACAGCCTCATCATCGAACAGTTGCTGGCTCAGCCCGACAAACACCCGTGGCGCCCGGTAAAGGGCACCTCCTGGAGTTTTGGCCTGTCTGACTCAACCTACTGGCTCCACTTTGATCTCATCGCGAAAGGCAACCGCTCACACCATCACTTTCTTGAGGTGCACTACCCCTTGCTGGACGAGCTGGACCTTTATGTCACACGAAATGGGCATGTACTGGAAAGCAAACATGCCGGCGACAGCCTGCCGTTCAAAGATCGTCCGCTAGACTTTCGCAACTTCCTCTTCAAGCCGGCTCTCCCTCCAGGGGAGAAGGTATCAATATACCTGCGCGCCAAAAGCGAAGGGGCAATGCTACTGCCCTTGATCCTTTGGCATGAAGGGGAGTTCTATCAACATGAACAGAAAGAGCTGCTGACTCACGGCATCTACTTTGGCATATTGCTGGTATTCGCTGTGTACAACCTAATGCTCTTTTTCTTCAATCGGGAACGGGCTTTTCTTTACTACACCTTCTACATCATCAGTTTCGGGCTGTTTCATGCCTCCCTGTTCGGCCTCGGCTATCAGTACATCTGGCCGAACTCGCCACAGTTCCAGTACTATAGCGTGCCGCTGTTTATGTTCGTCGCCCTGTTCATGGCGCTGCGTTTTGCCCACCACTTCCTGCAATTGCCACAGACCTGCCCCACTGGCGTCTATCTGCTGCGGCTCCTGACACTGCTACCACTGCTGCTTCTCGCAGCCCTGCCATTTGTGGCCTACAGCACGATCATCCATGTGGGGCTTCCGGTGATCCTGGCAAGCGCTGCAGTCCTGATAATCATCTCGGCCATCGTATGGTTCCGCACACGAGGGCAAGCCGGCTATTTCTTTTTTGCCTGGTTTATCTTCCTCCTTGCCGTGATCGCTTCCACCAGCGACAAACTGGGCTGGAGTGGTCTGGGTATGGTTGCCGATCGCATGCTCCAGCTTGGTCTTGCCCTGCAGGTCATTATCCTCTCTCTGGCCCTGGCCAGACGAATGCAGCTGGAGAGGGATACCCGCATCGAGGCACAACAGCAGACGCAGGAAGAATTGTCTGAACAGGTCAAGGAACGCACCGAAGAGCTGGAGGAAGCCAATCGCCGTCTCGATGCCATGAGCCGAACGGACGGCCTGACCGGCCTGAAAAACCGCCGCCTGTTCGATGAAGAGCTCGAGAAACAGTTCAGGGATGCGCGCCGAAACCACACGCAACTCAGCCTCGCGATGCTGGATATCGACCATTTCAAGCGTCTCAATGACAAACACGGCCATCTGGTGGGCGATGATTTCCTACGCCTTATCTCCGCCGTGATAGCCGCTGAGGTCAAACGACCGATGGATACCGCCTGCCGCTACGGCGGCGAGGAGTTTGGCATCATCCTGCCGGATACTCCCCGGGAAGGCGTGGCTGCCATCGCCGAGTGCATACGCAGCGGCGTGGAGGCGATCCGGCACAAGGTTGGCGACGAGCATGTCCCCGTCACCATCAGCATCGGCACCTCCACCCTCACACCCAGCCAGGAGGATAAGCCTGCAGACATTATCGTCCTTGCCGACAAGGCGCTCTATCAGGCTAAATCCGAAGGCCGCAACCGGGTCGTGTCCTGTTGAGCCCCTGCCCCGGCCCAGATCCGCTCTGCTTGTCATTGCCGATTTAACAACTAGTTTTATTAACTAGCGCCGATCACAGCGGAGAGAGTGTCAATGGAGTACATCAAGGGCTATATCGAGCAGATCAGTTGGGATGGGCTCATCAGCACCAGCCTGCGCATTCTCCTGATCCTGATCGTATTGTGGGTCGTCTCCGCCCTCATCCGCTCGGCGCTCAAGCGACTGGAGGCGCGGCTGGTCACCAACGCCACCAACGGCGAGCCGCCCAGCGAGGCGCAGAAACGGGCAGAGACACTGGTACGGCTACTGCGTCAGGGCGTCATCATCATGCTCTGGGTGGTCGGCCTGCTGATCATCCTGCGCGAACTGGGCGTGGACATTACCCCGATCCTCGCCAGTGCCGGCATCCTCGGCCTGGCGGTCGGCTTTGGGGCACAGAACCTGGTGCGCGACGTTATCTCCGGCTTCTTCATCATCCTGGAGAACCAGGTCCGTGTGGGTGACGTGGCCATCGTCAACGGCACCGGCGGACTGGTCGAGGCGGTTAACTTTCGCACCATTGTGCTGCGCGACCTCTCCGGCACCGTACACGTCTTCCCCAACGGCACCATCACCACCCTGGCCAATATGACCAACGAATGGTCTGCCTATGTGTTTGAGATCGGCGTGGCCTACAAGGAGGACGTGGACAGGGTAATGGCCCTGATGAAGGAAATCGGCACCGAGCTGCATCAGGATGAATACTTCGGTCCGTTGATGGTAGAGGATATCGAGATCTTCGGCGTCGATGCCTTCGGCGACTCGGCAGTAACCATTAAAGGCAGGCTGCGCACCCTGCCAATCAAGCAGTGGGAAGTCGGGCGGGAATACCGCCGCCGCCTCAAACACGCCTTCGACCGCGAAGGGATCGAGATCCCCTTCCCTCACCGCTCCATCTACTTCGGCGAGGCGAGCAAACCCTTCGCGGCACAGCTGGTCAATACCGATGATGAAACATAAGGACACGCTGAACCAGACAGGATATTCTGCTCGCACCGGCACCATTACGTCGCCGATGCCATCAACTGTTTGCTGAGCGTGCGCATGGTCTCCAACACTACCCTGCGTTGCCCCGCCTGCAGAGCAGAGTAAAGCATCATCAGTTCCCGCATATCCTCCGGAAAGGCCATGCACAGCGGGTCATCCTCGATATGCTGCTCATCCATCCAGCCCTTGCGCCGTTTAGTGATGCGTTCACAACGCCGTGCCAGGGTATCGTCCACAGGCAGGAACGGATTATCCAGATGCTCCCGCAATGCTTTCTGTGAGAGACGTAGCGATTTGGCCAGTGCCACAAGCCCCCCTCTTTTCTGCTGTGCCTGCTCTCCCAGTCGGGTGAGGTTCTGGTGTCGTATTGCCTGCTGATCACGCTCATTAGGGCGAATTGGTCCAAGTCCGAACATCAACCAGCAGGGAGAGCTATCAGTGGCTTTCGCTATTAGCAACATATCGTCGGGACTGGGTACCGACACCCCAGCTTCGTAGTTACCCACTCTGGAGGGTTTCCAGCCCGGGATGCGATCAACCAGGCTGGCCTGTGTATCCAGCCCGGCCATCTTGCGCGCCAGTTTAATGCGCGCCGGAATGTTGTCGGTTTCGCTCATGAGCACGGTCCATCTCTTGTGAAGTTAAAGCATTCTTCTCCAGCCTGAAAAAAATTTCAAGAATCTTGATATTGTTATTGACATACTTGTTTCGCCCTCTATAATTCCCTCCACTATGAATATGAGCAAACGACACATCCAACCACATTACTGCCTCGCCGGAGCACCGCGCGTGTTATTCAGCGAGCAGGTAAGTGATATGTCATAGGTCACACGGATACATTCTCCGCGGGGCCTGTGCAATGCAGCCCCGCGGACCGGAAAACCCCGGTCGGCGAACAGCTGTCCGGGGTTTTTTCGTTTTAACGTGCCAACAAGGGCGTCGGCACGAAACAGGGAAAGACCAGTAACAAAAAAATGGAGTAAAGGAGCCTCATCATGGCCATTAAACGAACATTCAATAAAGGCAACGTCCCGGTTCATGTCTGGACCGACGAGATCGACTCGAAGGCGATCGACCAGCTGGTCAACGTCTCAAAGCTGCCCTTCGTGCACAACCACGTCGCGGCAATGCCCGACGTGCACGTGGGGATCGGCGCCACCGTCGGCTCGGTGATCCCGACCCGCGGCGCGATCATTCCCGCCGCGGTGGGTGTGGACATCGGTTGCGGCATGAACGCCCTGCGCCTGTCGCTGAAGGCGGAGCAGTTGCCGGACTCTTTGCGCAAGCTGCGTTCTACCATCGAGGCATCGATTCCGGTCGGTTTCGACATGCACAAGCGCGATCCGGTCAAGCGCTCCACCATCACGCCCCTGGCAAAGAGTTTGGACTCCATTATCGCCAAACACCCGGCCATTGAGCGTATGCAGAAGAAGCGTTCTTACCAGACCTGGATTCGCCAGCTGGCGAGCCTGGGGGGCGGTAACCACTTTATCGAGTTGTGTCTGGATGAAGCGGACAACGTCTGGGTGATGCTGCACTCGGGCAGCCGTGGTATCGGCAACGTGATCGGGCGCTATTTTATCAGCCTGGCGCGAAAGGATATGCAGGGGCACATGCATAACCTGCCGGATAAAGACCTGGCCTACTTCACCGAAGGGGCGGAGCACTTCGACGACTACGTCGAGGCGGTCTACTGGGCGCAGGAGTACGCCATGGTTAACCGTCGCGAGATGATGCGCAAGGTACTGGATGCGATGGCAACGGAGTTGCCGCCTTTCGAAATTACGAAAGAGGCAATTAACTGCCACCACAACTACGTGCAACAGGAACAGCACTTCGGTGCCAGCGTCTACGTCACTCGAAAGGGGGCGATACGTGCCGGTGAAGGCGAGCTGGGGATCATCCCCGGCTCCATGGGAGCCCGCTCCTACAGCGTGAGCGGCAAGGGCAATGACGAGTCGCTCTGCTCCTGCTCACATGGCGCCGGCCGCAGCATGTCGCGCAGCGAGGCGAAACGTCGCTTCAACGCCGATGACCTGGCAAGCCAGACCGAGGGGGTCGAGT
>JBEPXU010000138.1:0-5835 GCA_041641735.1 Ectothiorhodospiraceae bacterium | reverse complement strand
CCCTGGGGCAGCACGATGATCGCACCGGTCAGGCCCGCCATGAGATCGGAGCGCATGGTTTCCTTGCTGACCATCGGCCACCACCGCAGAAACGGCAATAGCTTATACCACCAGAGGCTGCACTGGACTTTATTCGCGCTCATAGACCCTCTCTAAAAATCTAAAAAAAATGTAAAAAAACGTTGAAAATAAAGGATTTATAGTATCACGATTTGCTTATATGCTGCAAAGTAATAGCACTCCGTCCGATGGCGCCGAAGGCGTGAGGGAAGCGGTGGCAGCATTGAAAAGCGACGCCTGCGTTCGCATAGAGAAGCAGTAGTGCTACCCGCCAATCGGGCCGTAGTGCTAGAATCAGGCGTGGAACCATAGTCCCCTCCCCGGGTCCTAATTGTGGCCCGAATCGACAGACAAGCCCCTGAACTTTCCGGTTGTTGCAATGAAAAGTCCTGAACTGCTGGCCCCGGCCGGCAATCTGAAAAATTTGCGTTACGCTATCGCCTACGGCGCCGATGCGGTCTATGCCGGCATGCCGCGCTATTCGTTGCGTGTGCGTAACAACGATTTCGATACCCTGGCCCAGTTGCAGAACGGGATCGAGGAGGTGCACGCCGCCGGCAAACAGTTCTTCCTCGCCAGCAACGTGCTGCCGCACAACGCCAAGGTGAAGACCTTCCTGCGCGATGTCGAGCCGATCATCGAACTGGGTCCCGATGCGCTGATTATGGCCGATCCGGGCCTGATCATGATGGTGCGCGAGAAGTGGCCGGAGCTGCCGATCCACCTCTCGGTACAGGCGAATACCATCAACTATGCCAGTGTGAATTTCTGGAAATCGCTGGGGCTGACCCGGGTGATCCTCTCGCGGGAGCTGTCGCTGGACGAGGTTGCCGAGATCCGCCAGGAGTGCCCCGACATGGAGCTGGAGGTCTTTGTCCACGGTGCGCTGTGTATCGCTTACTCCGGTCGCTGCCTGCTCTCCGGCTACTTTAATCATCGCGATGCCAATCAGGGTACCTGCACTAACTCCTGTCGCTGGCAGTACGACATCAAGCCGGCCGCTGAGAACGAGACCGGCGATGTGGTAGCGAAGGATCTGCTCGCTCCCTCACAGACCGGCAACGGTGTGCGCCACGAAAACTCCGAGCAGGTGTTTTTACTGGAGGAGAGCGAGCGTCCCGGCACCATGATGCCCATCGAAGAGGATGAGCACGGCACCTATATCATGAACTCCAAGGACCTGCGGGCGGTGGAGCATGTGCAGCGGCTGGTGGATATCGGTGTCGACTCGCTGAAGATCGAGGGCCGCACCAAATCCCACTACTACGCGGCGCGCACCGCCCAGGTCTATCGCCGCGCTATCGACGACGCGGTCGCCGGCCGTGAGTTCGACCCGAGCCTGCTCGGCGTGCTGGAGAACCTGGCCAATCGCGGTTATACCGACGGTTTTCTTCAGCGCCACCACAGCCAGGACTACCAGAACTATCTCACCAATCACTCCGCGTCCATGCAGCAGCAGTTCGTCGGCGAGGTGCTTGGCTATGACAGCGACACCGGTCTTGCCGAGATCGAGGTGAAGAACAAGTTCGCTGTGGGCAACACGTTAGAGATCATGACCCCCGCCGGGAATCAAACGATTACCCTGGAGTCGATGCAGAGCGACAAGGGTGAGCCGATGGAGATGGTCCCCGGCGGTGGTTACCGGGTACGTATCCCGCTGCCTGCAGGTGACTACGACAAGGCGCTTATCACCCGTAACTTCTGACGGCTTACTGCAGGTTTTACCTTATCTGCTGTAGGAGCGGACGTCCCGCCGCGATTGGTGAAATGAATCGCGACGGGGACCGTCGCTCCTACATCGCCTGATTAACCGAAATTGCGCAATCCCTGCACTCGCGTTAATGTGGTTCAACATTGACTTGCAGGGAAATGCAACGGCATGAGTAATCATCACCAGTGGCTGACGCGACAACTCCCGCAATGGGTCGCCGAAGGCCTTGTCAGCGAAGGCCAGGCAGATGTGCTACGGGAACGCTATCCGGTCAAGGATACGCTGAACCTGGGGCGTCTTTTGCTGACCGGGATCGCAGCGGTGATGATCGGTCTCGGGGTGATCCTGCTGTTTGCTTACAACTGGTCCGATATGGGCAAGTTCAGCAAACTGGCGGTGATCTTCTCTGCGCTCATCGCTGCACACCTTTTTGCCTTTTTCCTGCGTACTCGCCACCACGTCTACAGTGAAAGCCTGTTTGCCCTCGGTAGCATGCTTATGGGGGCCGGGATCTTCCTGGTCGGGCAGGTCTACCACCTCGACAGTCACTACCCCAACGCCTTTCTTTTCTGGTCGCTCGGGGCGCTGGCACTGGCCTGGGCATTGCCTTCGCTGACGCAGGCGTTCATGGCGATTGTGCTGGTGATTACCTGGCACCTCTCTGAAGTCTTTGATTTCCAATTTGCCAATCACTCGGCCCTGGTCATTGTGCTGGTCGGTCTGCTACCGCTTGTCTGGCGTTTACACTCGCCAATACTGGCGCGTTTTATCTCGGCCACGCTGTTTGTCACGCTGGCTTTCAGTGTCGGGATCGTGGATGGCGATATGGTGGTGATCACTCTGTTGTCGACGGCAATGGTCTTTATTGCCGTTGAATCGCTGGCTCAGTTATCGAGCAGTGATCAGCAAAGGGAGATTGCCAGGGAGCTGGCCATGCCGGCGATACTGGTCATGGTGGCCATTATGTATGTGATGAGCTTCGGCGATCTGGTTCCGGAGTTGCTGGATATTGATCTGGAGAACTCGGTTGCTGCGATCTATTTCTTCACTGCACTTGGCGCCAGCCAGGCGGCCTTTTTCTGGTTGCTCTTGCGCGGACGAATGAATGCCCCGGTCAGGCTCGCTGAACTGACTGTCTTGCTGGCACTACTGCCTAGCTTGCTGGCGTTTGCTTCTGAGGATGGCGCGATCGGGGGGAGTGCCGGTCTGGTCGCGCTTGGCATGAATCTGATCCTGCTGGCCTTGAGTGTGTGGTTGATGGTCGATGGGGCGCGCAATGCGAACCGCAAACATATGGTGCGGGGATCGATCCTTTTTGCCCTGCTGGCAATGGCCCGTTACACCGATCTCTTCGACAGTCTGGTGGCGCGGGCGCTGGTCTTCCTGCTGGTGGGGGCGGCGCTGTTTGCCGTCAGCCACTATTACCAACGCAATAAAAGGCAGGCGGAAGGATGAAAGAAAAGTCATTCATGAAACCGTTGTTGATAGGGCTTGCCATCCTGTTTCAGGTAGGGGTGGTCGCCACCATGGCGATCTCCCGCGAGTGGATTCTGGCCACCGGTACACCGATGTTGTTTCAGACCGCCCCCATCGACCCACGGGATATTTTCCGTGGTGATTATGTGCGCCTGAGCTATATGTTTTCCAGCGTGCCCGCCGCCATGCTCGATGAGGATATCCTGGAAAAGGGACTGCGCAAGGGGCAGAAGGTTTATCTGACCCTGGGCAAGGATGTTAACGGTGTCGCCCGGGGGGAGCGACTCTCACTGTCCCCGCCTGAAGGTTCACCCTATATTATCGGTCGCAGTCGCTACCATTGGCCCTATCGCTACTATCGCAAGCAACCGCCGGAGAAACGAAAGAAGGTCAGCCTCTGGCCGGTGGCCGTCAAGTACGGCATTGAGCAGTATTATGTGGAGCAGGGGCGCGGCCTCGAGATCGAGAAAATGCGCGGCAGCCGCAACGGATTCCAGTTACCGATGCTGGTGCATGTACGGGTATCCGATTCCGGCGAGGCGGTTCTCAGTTCCTACGAGTGGGCCACGATTGCCACCAAAACCGAAATTGCACGTTCACCGGAGCGGGATGCCCCGGATGAGGCAGCCAGCGCGGTAATGCGCCTGACACTCAAAAACCAGGGAGAGACCCCCATCACCCTGCCGCTCAAGCAGGGAAACTGCTCCTTTAAGCTGGTTCCGGTACGTCAGACCGGGAGGGAGCCGCTGCCTTTCGCTGGGGAACGAACGGAGTGTGAGGCGCCGCCGCTGGAGCCTGTCACGCTGAAGCCGGAGCAGACCTACAGCGTCACCTTCGACCTTAACCGGCCGCAGTGGTATGTGGTGTTAAACAATAAGCCGACACCGATGGGCCGGCTGCCCTGGGGCTACCGTTACCGTATCCGTTATCAGGGCGATACGATCCCGGGCGTGCGTGGCGAGATCGTTTCACGTGCCTTCATTGGTCGAGGCAATATCGACTAGCGCCCTGCCTGACAGGGCATATTGCGCCCTTCGGACTGGCGCGGTAGCCTTTGCGCCCATTAGTTGTCGATTTCTACCGGGAGATTTCCATGAGCAGACTCGAGACCAGCCGCGGTGCCTTTCCCTGGGTGCGAAAGCGCCGTATGCGCCGCGATGATTTTTCCCGTCGCCTGATGCGCGAGAATGTGCTGACCGCCAACGACCTTATCTATCCGATGTTCGTGCTCGAAGGCGAGGGGCAGCGCGAGGCGGTCGCCTCCATGCCGGGTGTCGAACGGCTCTCCATCGACCTGCTGCTCAAGGAGGCCGAGGAGCTGGTGGCGCTGGGGATTCCCATGGTGGCCCTGTTCCCGGTGACCCCACAGGATAAGAAAAGTCTGGATGCGGCCGAGGCCTATAACCCGGAGGGACTGGCCCAGCGGACGGTACGCGCCCTGCGTGAGAATTTCCCCGAGCTGGGTGTGATGACCGACGTGGCGCTGGACCCCTTCACCACCCACGGCCAGGACGGGATTATTGATGACGAGGGTTACGTGGTGAACGACATCACCGTGGAGACCCTGGTCCGGCAGGCGATCTCCCACGCCGAGGCCGGCGCCCAGGTGGTGGCCCCCTCCGACATGATGGACGGGCGTATTGGTGAGATCCGCGAGGCACTGGAGCGCGAGGGTCACGTCAATACGCGCATCATGTCCTATGCTGCCAAGTATGCCTCCAGCTTCTACGGCCCGTTCCGCGATGCAGTCGGCTCCGCCGCGAACCTCGGCGGTGGCGACAAACGCACCTATCAGATGGACCCGGCCAATTCCGACGAGGCGCTTTGGGAAGTGGCCCAGGACCTGGAGGAGGGTGCTGACATGGTGATGGTCAAGCCGGGTATGCCCTATCTGGATATCGTCCGTCGGGTCAAAGACCAGTTCGGCGCGCCCACCTACGCCTATCAGGTCAGCGGCGAGTACGCCATGCTGATGGCCGCGGCGCAGAACGGCTGGCTGGAAGAGCGCCAGGTGGTGCTGGAGGCGCTGCTCTCCTTCAAACGGGCCGGTGCCGATGGCATCCTCACCTACTTCGCCAAGCGGGTGGCCGGTTGGCTCAAGGAGGCGTAATCTGCCTCTAAAACTGCGATTCATATAAATGTCATAAAGGCTGGGCGCGAGGCAAACGAACCACTATACTTCGCGCAAATTTTTCCGGGGAGGATGTGAACCAATGTCACCCAAGAGTTATATCTTTAGTATGTTCGGCACCTCGCCGATTCGGCCCATGCAGCAGCACATGGCCGAGGTCCAGGTCTGTGCCAATGAACTGATCGCCTTCTTCGAGGCGGCCCTGGCCGGTAATTGGGACAAGGCTGCTGAGATACAGAAGACCATCTCCAGGCAGGAGGGGGCCGCCGATGACATCAAGCGCGAGCTCCGCCTCAACCTGCCCAGCGGCCTGATGATGGCGATGTCCCGCCGTGACCTGCTCGAGACCCTCACCATGCAGGACCGCATTGCCAACAAGGCGAAGGATATCGCCGGGCTGATGCTGGGTCGAAAAATGAGCTTCCCCCCCGAACTCGCCGAGTTAATGCTCGATTTC
>JBEPXU010000137.1:0-5851 GCA_041641735.1 Ectothiorhodospiraceae bacterium | reverse complement strand
GTTCGTGGAATATCCTGCAGGTAACCGGGTTTACCATCACGGTGATTCAGGCGGGCAAAGATCCCTGTCGCCTTGAGGTGGCGCTGCACCCCCATCAGATCGAACCAGCGCATAAAACGCTCCTCCTGACGCTCGCGCAAAATACCCTGTTCGAGCGCGATATCGTGATAAGCCAACACCCACCTTTCGACCTGTTCACGCGGCCAGGCGATATAACAGTCACGCAACAGGGAGACCAGATCGTAGGTAACCGGACCATACACCGCATCCTGGAAATCGAGGATGCCCGGGTTGCGCTCACTAACCATCAGGTTGCGTGAGTGGTAGTCCCGATGAACGCTCACCGCAGGCTGCGACAAGGCATTCTCGGTGAGCAACCCGAAGGTTTCATCAAGCACCTTTTGCTGCGAATCGTCAGGCGTCAGCCCAAGATGGGCACCAAGATACCACTCCCGGAACAGTTCCATTTCACGCCACAGCAGCTCCCTGTCGTAGGGCGGCAACTGGGCCGCACCGGGCCCCCGGGTCTGCAACGTTGCCAGGGCATCCATGGCATCACCGTAGAGCCTGTCCACGTTCTGGGCATCCAGCACATCCAGGTATTGCTCCGCCCCCAGGTCACTGAGCAGCAGGAAGCCCTGTTCGAGGTCCTCGGCGAGGATCTCCGGCACGTTAAGCCCAATCGCCCGCAACTGCCTGCCGATGTGGACAAAGGGATGACTGTCCTCTTTGTCCGGCGGGGCATCCATTACGATACGACTCTCACCATCGAAGCGGATGCGAAAATAACGGCGGAAACTGGCATCCGAAGAGGCCGGAGCAAGGGTATACTCCGGCATCCCCAGGGTCGTGCCCAGCCAGTGGTTCAGTTGTTCCAGGCGCTGCGGCATGGAGTCAGGCCTCTTGTGATCGATTAGAAACGGAAGCCCAGTTTGGCGCTGTAGCTGGCTGCACCACCGGTACGATCCGTCTCGAAGGCCAGATTCATCAGGCCCAGATTAAGGTTAACACCGGCATACAGCTTATCCTGGGTAAAGTCTTCATCCTTCAGCCCAGTGCTGCTATCGGGGCGGCTGCTGACCCAGTTCTGACCGATACCGGCATACGGTGTCACCATCGCAAAGCCCTTGGAAATGGTCAGTTCCAGGCCACGGGTATCCAAATCCAGCTGATCGACCCCATCGAGCTTGCTGTAGGTGGCTCGCAGTGCCACAGCGGGGGTAGCCACACCGCCCTCCATAAAGGCATAGCGCAACTCTGCACCGGTGAGCTTGACGTTGCTGTTGGGCACCGAGGCAAGCATCAGGCCGACATCAAAAGAAGCGGGCAGCCCTTTGTGCAGGTGTACCTTGGGAATGACGATGTTCTCATCGCCACAGCCACCACAGGCAATATCGAAGGCCTCCGGGTTCTCCAGCTTGGTGGAGGTTGCCTCCACGCCGATGTCAAAGCCCGTAATCCCCAGTGGCTCGGCAGGGGCAACTGCCTTGTAACTGAGCGCCGCGCCAAGGTCCTCGGAAAAATCGCGGAACTGTGACTGGCCAAGGTTAACCACAGAATCGAGATTGTCTGCCACAGCCGGCTGCATCGTCAGCGCGAGCAGCGGCAGCGTATAGAGAATTTTGCGCATGATAGTTTCCTTATTTGAATAGTCACAACAGATTATGCCAGAAGACATTGCGGCACAAATGCGAACCACAGCACGTCATAAACAGATACTAATGGGAGAATTCTCGTTGATGATGCGGGAAATCTGTGCGATTTTAGCCGCCCTTGAACCACGGACCCCGGTTTTCCCTTAAAATCAAAGTTGTGGAACGGATCGCGATAACAGCCATTTGCCTGGTTACGACAGGCAGCCTCTTCTTGCCTGCTCCCGCATTGGCAGCCGATGAGGCCGATGATCGCTGGGCGCTATGCCCGCCGATCGTGGACAACCGTGCCTCAACGATCCCCCCTTACCAGGCCACCTCCTCAGGCGCTATCCAGATCACCGCCGATGAGGTCTTCGCCGATAGCGGGCAGGTCACACGACTGCAGGGCAATGTCGTGGTTCAACGGGACCAGGCAATCCTCCTGGGTGACCAGGCAGAATATTTCCGCAAAGAAGACAAGCTGCTGATGCAGGGCGATGTCAGTTATCGCGGTAACGGCATGCGCGTCGAGAGCGATCGTACCCAGTTGTTTCTGGGGGAGCAGAGCGGTTACTTTGAGCATGCACGCTTCCATGTCAAAGACGCCCACGCCTTTGGCAGCGCCGAGCGGATCGATGTCATGGACCCGGAGCATGTCCAATTAAACGACCTCAGTTACACCACCTGCAATCCCGACGATGCGGACTGGGAGCTAAAGGCTTCGGAGCTCAGCCTCGACCAGGCCACCAACACCGGCGAGGCATGGCACGCCACCCTGTCCTTCCAGGGGGTGCCGTTTTTCTACAGCCCCTACCTGAACTTTCCGCTGCAGGGGCGAAAGAGCGGCCTGCTCCCCCCCACTGTCGGCAACTCCGATCGCAATGGCACCGATGTCAGTTTGCCGTTCTACTGGAATATTGCCCCCAACCAGGATGCGACCATCACACCGCGTAACATCAACCGTCGCGGCGGCATGCTGATGGGGGAATACCGCTTACTCACAGAGAACACCCACGGCCAGATAAACGGCAGTTACCTGAATGACGACAAACTCTACGGCGATGATCGCAGTTACTTCTCACTGCGACACAATGCCCGTATCAGCCAGGGCTGGAGCAGCGCACTGGTCTACCGCCGCGCCTCGGACAGCGACTTTTTCCTGGACGAACTGGGGGGTAATGACGAAAGCGGCAGCCAGACCCACCTTGAGCGACGCGCCGACCTCAACTACAACAGTCGCTACTGGCACTTTCTAGCCCGGGCACAGGACTACCAGACCCTGAGCGGTACCTCCCCCTACCAGCGCCTGCCGCAGCTGCGCCTCAACGGCCAGAGCCCCAAACGGATGAACCGGCTTCGCTACAGCCTGGAGAGTGAGGCGGTTAGCTTTCGCCATGAAACGCGTATCCCGACCGGCGATCGGGTCGACCTTAAACCGGCGCTTAGCCTGCCCCTTGGCGGACCGGGATGGTTCTTCACCCCCACCGCGGCCTGGCGTTACACCCAGTATCAGCTCAATGACTACGTCCCGGGAGAGGAGTATGAGCGTTCGCTGCCGGTTAACTCGCTCGACACCGGCCTGATTTTCGAACGCTCCCTGCAACTGGCCGATGCCCCCTTTGTCCAAACCCTGGAGCCCCGACTCTACTACCTTAAGGTACCCTATCAGGATCAGGATGAATTGCCGCTGTTCGACACCGGTGAGGCTGACTTCAGTTTCACTCAGCTGTTCAGCGACAACCGTTTCAGTGGTGCCGATCGCCAGGGAGATGCCGATCAGCTGACCTATGCCCTGACCAGCCGCCTGCTCGATGACCGAAACGGCAAAGAACGGGCACGGGTGGCCATTGGCCAGATCCACTACTTCCGTGACCGCGAGGTCACGCTTCTAAGCGGTGACCCCAGCGCGACGCGGGAGAAGTCTGACATCATCGGCGAGCTTGCCCTGATGCCCACCGATGCCCTAAGCGCAAGGGTGACCGAACAGTGGAATCCCGAAACGGAAAAGGTGGAACGGCTGAATGGGCGCCTGCGTTACTCGCCCGAGAAGCGAAAGGTCTTCAACCTGGGTTACCGCTACCACCGCGACAATGCTATTCAGCAGGCCGATATGGCCCTGTTCTGGCCGCTAACGCGCCAGTGGCGGGTGCTTGGCCGATATAACTATGACCTCAACCACGACATCTCTCTCGACACTATCGGCGGCCTGGAATATGAAAGCTGCTGCTGGAGCGTCCGGGTGCTGGCACGAGCCCAGCGCAACTCCATTGATGAAGAGTTGAACCACAGCATCTACCTGACACTCGAACTGAAGGGCCTGGCCAGTCTCGGCCGGGGTCTCGAGGAAAGCGTCGAGCGTGGTATTCTAGGCTACGACTAATCCGCACCACTAAACCGTTAATGATGAGCCCAATGCGACTGACCCCTATTCTTGTTCTGCTGTTTACCCTGGCCAACCCGCTGCATGCCGCCGTGCAGGAGCTAAACGGCATTGCCGCCGTGGTCAACGATGATGTGATCACCTGGAACGAACTGGACCGCCGGGTCGAGACCATTACCACACAGCTGCAGGCGAACGGCACCCAGCTCCCGCCGAAGGAGGCCATCCAGAGACAGATCCTGGAACGCCTGATCATGGAGAAGCTACAACTCAGTCGGGCAAAGCAACTGGGGATCCAGATCAACGACGAACAACTCAACAAAATCATTGCCAATATCGCCGCCGAGAACAACATGCAAATGGAACAATTCCGTGCCGCGCTGGAGGCCGATGGTGTGAGCTTTGCCTTCTTCCGGGAGCAGATCCGCAACGAAGTCCTGGTCTCGCGTCTGAAGAAGAATCAGATCGACAACCGCGTCAACGTCTCCCCACAGGAGGTGGAAAACTTCCTCAACGCCCGCCAGCAGCAGAAGGACAAGGACTCGGAATACCACCTGCGACATATCCTGGTTTCCCTTCCCGGCAATGCCACACCCGAGCAGGTTACACAGGCGCGCAGCAAGGCCGAAGGACTGTTGAAAAAACTGCAGCAGGGAGAGGATTTCCGCCAGGTCGCCATCGCCTACTCCGATGGCCAGCAGGCACTTGAAGGTGGAGACTTGGGATGGCGACGTATTGGACAGCTGCCGAGCCTCTTTGCCGAGGTGGTAGAGAAGATGTCGGAGGGCGATATTAGTCCGCTTATCCGCAGCAGCAGCGGCTTTCACATACTGTTACTGGAAAAGAAACGGGGTGAGGAAAAGACTGTGGTTCGCCAGGTCAATGCCCGTCACATCCTGATCCGCACCGGGGAATTGGTCTCCGATGGTGAGGCGCGCACACGCCTGCAAAGACTGCGTGAACGTATCCTGGCGGGGGAGAGGTTTACCGATCTGGCAAGGTCCAACTCCGAGGATCCGGGCTCGGCCGCCAAGGGCGGTGAACTCGGCTGGGCCGATCCCTCTACCTACGTCCCCGCTTTTCAGGATGCCCTGAAAGAGACCCCGGTCGGCAAGGTCAGCGAGCCATTCAAAAGCCAGTTCGGCTGGCATATCGTACAGCCCCTCGGCTGGCGGGATCATGACAACACCGACGAGGTATTGCGTAACCAGGCCTACAAAAGTCTTCGCCAGCGCAAGATCGAGGAGAAGACCCAGGAGTGGCTCAGGCGCCTGCGTGATGAGGCCTATGTAGAGTACCGCCTCGAGCGCTGAAGGCATGACTGAGATGAGTATTCCCCGACTTGCGCTAACACCGGGTGAACCGGCAGGGATCGGCCCGGATCTGTGTATTCAGCTGGCGCAAACACCGCAACCGGTACAACTAGTGGCCATCGCCGACCCCGATCTGCTCAGACAGCGCGCTGCCACATTGGGACTACCGCTGGAGATAAAGCGGTTCGAACCGGCTGAACCTCCCACCCCCGCCAGGGCAGGGGAACTATGGGTACTCCCTGCCCAACTGGCCACCCCGGCAACAGCGGGCAAGCTGGATCCGGCCAATGCCGAATATGTCCTTGCGACCCTCCGCCTGGCCGTTGAGGGTTGCCTCGGTGGTCAGTTCGATGCCCTCGTCACCGGTCCGGTCCACAAGGGCGTGATCAACGACAGCGGCATCCCCTTTACCGGACATACCGAGTTTCTCGCCGAACACTCTGCCACCCCCAGGGTGGTGATGATGCTCGCCACGGAGGGATTGCGGGTGGCGCTGGCCACCACCCACCTGCCACTGGCCGAGG
>JBEPXU010000136.1:0-5876 GCA_041641735.1 Ectothiorhodospiraceae bacterium | reverse complement strand
GCGCATCATGTTCATATCACCGGCGCAGGAGTCCTGCAGTGCCTGCAGCTCCTTCGCATCGGGACCGCGCTGGCCCATGATGCCGAAATAGGTACCGTGCTCTTCCTCGGCAATCAGCGGCATGACATTGTGCAGGAAGGCGCCCTTCTCCTTGACGATACGGCTCACCTCCTGGAGGTGCTCATCGTTGATGCCGGGGATCATCACGGAGTTGATCTTCACCAGCACACCGCGCTCAACCAGCATCTCCAGCCCCTTCTGCTGCTGCTGGATGAGGATCTTTGCCGCCTTCTCACCGCGGATGCGGCGGTTGTTCCAGAAGATCCACGGGTAGATCCTGGCGCCAACCTTCGGATCGACGCAGTTGATGGTGATGGTGACGTGGTCGATGTTGTGTTTGCAGATCTCGTCGACGACGTTCGGCAGGTTCAGGCCGTTAGTGGAGACGCAGAGTTTGATATCCGGTGCCTGCTCGGAAAGCTGCCGGAAGGTCTCCAGGGTACGCTCAGGCTGGGCCAGCGGATCGCCGGGACCGGCGATACCGAGAACGGTCATCTGCGGAATATTGGCAGCCACGGCCAGGGTCTTTTTGACCGCCTGGTCCGGCGTGAGCAGCTCAGAAACCACGCCGGGGCGGGATTCGTTGGCGCAATCGTATTTTCGATTACAGTAATTGCACTGGATATTGCAGGCCGGTGCGACGGCCACGTGCATGCGGGCAAAGTAATGGTGGGCCTGTTCCGAATAACAGGGGTGGTTGTGGACCTTCTGCCTGATTTCTTCCGGCAGGTGGCTGAGCTGGTCGTCGTTACCGCCGCAGCCAGAGGCCGAGCAGCCCTTCTCTACCTGCCCGTCGGTTGATGTCTCCAATGCCTTGAGATCCATAACGGTCCTCCGCTTCATCCCAGCCTGCCCCATGCAAGGCTGTACTGTTCTTCTGCAGAGTACTGAGCAAGTGTCGTGCCTTTTTTATTTCCCTTTCATTTCATAAAGTTAGGAATTTACGATATCGTTGTTGTGGTAAACATGACAAGACGTTAACGACAATATGTGGCAAAGATACACGACGAATTGGCACGGATTACTGAGGGCCACTGTGGGGTAATCAGATAAAAACTGCCCTTGTCCCGTCACATGTCAGACAGGTTCAAGGGCAGCAGGGTTAAAAATGTAACGAAGCTAAATGCGGCGTACTTTGATATTCAGCGTCTGAATACGATAGGCGATTTGCCGGGGCGTCATATCGAGCAGGCGTGCGGCCTTGGCCTGAACCCAACCGGCCTGTTCCAGAGCGGCGATCACCCGCTCTCGTTCATCCAGTTTGGGATCATTGAGGTCAACGCTTGATTCTGTAATGACCGGTTCCGGTGTATTGTCGATAGTCTCTTCAATACCGCTGAGGCTGACTGCATCGCGATCGATATTGCCGTCCTCGCTCATGATGGCCGCACGCTCCAGGGTGTTTTCCAATTCACGTACATTACCCGGCCAGGTGTGACGCATCAGCAAGCGAAGCGCACTTTCCGTGATGCCCAGCTCCCTGCCCTGCTGACGTGAAATCTTCTGAATCAGGAAGTTTGCCAGTTCGGGGATATCTTCCTTTCGCTCACGAAGCGGTGGGTTGAATATAGGCATTACATTGAGACGGTAGTAGAGGTCTTCACGGAAGTTCCCTTGTTCCACTTCGGATTCCAGGTCCTTATTGGTCGCGGCGATAATTCGCACGTCGACCTTAAGGGTCTTATTGGATCCAATACGCTCGAACTCCCCCTCCTGAAGTACCCGCAAAAGCTTCGCCTGAAATGTCGGAGAGATCTCGCCGATTTCATCCAGGAAGATTGTCCCGCCATTGGCCTGTTCGAAACGGCCTTTGCGCTGACTGGACGCACCGGTAAAGGCCCCCTTTTCATGACCAAAGAGTTCGGACTCAAGCAGATTGTCCGGTAACGCCGCGCAATTGAGTTTGATAAAGGCGCCATTGGTGCGTGGTGAGTTATAGTGTATGGCGTTGGCAATCAGTTCCTTACCGGTACCCGATTCACCGCGAATTAAAACGGTGGTGTTCCACTTGGCAACCTGACGGACCTGTTCAAAAATACGCCGCATGGCCGGTGTGCGGCCAACCATGTTGTCGAAGCCGTAATTTGAACGCACGGCACGTCGTAGCCGATCACGCTCATCTGCCAGGTCCTTTTTCTCTTCAGCGACCTGCCAGGAGAGACGAACACTCTGCGCGATCAGGTTCGCCACCATTTCCATAAACCGTGCCCGCTCTTCAAGTTCGGGCATCGTACCGTCTGTGGGCTGTGCAGCCAGGACGCCGACTACACCATGTTCACCGACCTTTATCGGCACACCGATAAAGGGAAGTCCGGCATCATAAACACCCAGTCTGTCGAGGAAGTTAATCTCGGCACCGACGCATTCCGATATCATGCGGTTACCGCTGGCCAGGATATTACCCACCAGTCCTTCACCGCTACGATAGCGTATCTTGCTAACAACATCCGGCGAAACACCATAGAGCGCGACCACACTCTGCTCGGAGGATTCCGGCATCTTCAGGGTCACCATGCCGCGCTCCATTCCGGCGTACTGATGCATCTGCTCCAGCACCCCCTGCAGGGTCTCGTGCAGATTGAGCGAACGACTCAGCACCTGACTAACACGGTACAGGGTCTCCAGCTCGGTGTTGATCAGGCAAGCCTTTGGATCGCAACTCGGTTCAGTAAAATTTGAAAGACTCATGACTGCTTCCCTTTACTTATTGCTCTTACTACAGGGAGTCGCACGTGCATGCAGCACCCCTGATTGTATTCGGGGTCGATCTCAATCGTACCGGCATGCTGATTGACCACTTCCTGGGCCAGTGTCAGGCCCATGCCGGCATGTTGCCCTTTACCCGATTCCCTGGTTGAGAAGAACGGTTCGAAGACCTTGATTCGCAATGCTTCGGGAATCCCATCAGCACTATCGCAGATGGCAAGTCTCACCCAATCCTCATCATCCTCGGTCACAATTCGTATTTCTCGGTCTGGTGAATCGCTGTTAACAATCGCCTCAATGGCATTATCAAGAAGCTGCTTGATCATGCTGCGCAGCTTCCCTTCCGAGCCAACAATAGGCTTAAGGGTGGCCTTGGGTTGCCAGTCGATCACGATGCCCTCGCTGAGCAGCCACTCGGTAGAAACCAGCAATACGTCGTGTACAAGCTGATTAAGGTTAAGAGAGACAGGCTCGATATCTGTCTCTTCCGGGACGGCACTTCTCAAGTTATCGATGGTCTGCATGTTCTGTTCACGCACTTCGCTCAGCACGTTCATCAATGACTCGTCCATGGCGCTTTTTGCTGCCCGGCGCTTTAGCATGTCCATCGCGGCATTAAGCATATTAAACGGTGATTCGAGCTGAAAGATGGCGGCGGTCAGTGTTTCATGCATTCCCTGCAATAGTCCCTCCTCGGCCAGTAACGCACGCATGGCGTTACGGCGAATCGCTTCCTGTTGTTGTTTTTGCGCCGTGATCTCGTGGGCCGCGAGCAACAGGTAGGGAACCTTGTCCCCACTGAAAAACGCATCCACGTTGGCAGCGTTCTCAACAAACCAGATGCCGGAACAGGAAAACCAGCGAGGCTCCGTCTTGCCCTTTACCTCACAGGCGATCTCATAACCACTAAATGATTGCTGCGAACGCATTATCTCGTACAGTTCGCTGTACTCGCGGGCAAGGGTATCGAGCAGGACATGTGCCGGTTCCTTGTCAGACATATCCCCCACCAGTTTTTTATAGGCCTGGTTGTCCAGCAGGACCTTCATGTCTGCATCAAGCACCGCCATGGCAGAGGGTATCGAGTCAACAACCGACTCAATCAGCGCCTTTTGGTTGGACACCTGATTCTCCAGCGCAAACACATCGGTGATGTCACGATGAATGCCCAGATAATGAGTCGCAGTGCCGGTGTCATCGAGGACAGGCGTGATCAGTAACTCCGCAAGGTAGCGGCTACCATCCTTGCGCTTGTTCACCATGGTGCCGCTCCAACGCTCTTTAGCGTTGAGTGCTGCCCACAGATCCTTATAAACTTCTATCGGCGTCGATTTATAGGAGAGCACCGACTCGTTCTGACCGATAATCTCCTCCGGTGTATAACCGGTGACCTCGGTAAAACAGCGGTTGGTATAAAGGATATTGGCTTCAAGATCAGTGATGGAAATGGCCACCGGGGATTGCTCTACCGCCTTTTCCAGGACGTGCGGTGGCAAAGGCTGGATTTGTTCTCCACTCCATTGTCCCAACAATGAGCGAAGGCTCTTCGCCAACTCCGGTGACGGGGCATGCAAATAGCTCTCAATCAGACTTTCAATAGCCTGAACCGAGACCGAAGTATTCTGCTGTAGGCTAACCGGCATTCGGGCCATCCTCCCGGTACATATCTTGTGTCTACACCCCTGCAAGACGTGTGCCTATCTAAACCAACAGTAAAATCGGCGCCACAGGCTGCTGATTTCTCAAGTATTTGTCGCGTTTGTGACAAACCGCCCTCTCAATACCGACGATATCCGACAATTGTCGCTCCCTTTTTCTGCACTGTAAGTGTGCGGATCTCCTAAAACCGCGTGATTCGCATGCTTTTTATGGTGCACTTCCATGGAAGGAGTGAATGGCACAGATGATGCAAAAGAGAGAACAAAGGCTCTCTCCCTACCAGGAACGGAGCGATGTACACCCCAGAGAGGTTCATATGAGCGAATACCTGCTTTTATTGTTGGGCACCGCCCTGGTTAACAATGTGGTACTGGTCAAGTTTCTCGGCTTGTGTCCGTTTATGGGGGTGTCCAATAAACTCGATACCGCCATGGGTATGGGGCTGGCGACCACCTTTGTCCTCACCCTCGCCTCAGTAGCCAGTTGGGCACTAGAGAAATATATATTGGTGCCGCTCGATATCCAGTTCCTGAGAATTCTTTCTTTCATTTTGGTGATCGCTGCCGTTGTACAGTTCACTGAAATGGTGGTGCGTAAGACAAGCCCCATGCTTTACCAACTGCTGGGCATTTTCCTTCCACTCATTACCACCAACTGTGCCGTGCTTGGTGTGGCGCTGTTGAACGTTCAGGAAGGCAACGGTTTTATCCATAGCCTGCTCTACGGCATGGGCTCTGCACTGGGTTTCACACTGGTCATGGTGCTGTTTGCCGGGATGCGTGAACGACTCGCTCTTGCGGGTGTGCCAGCTGCCTTTTCCGGCGCACCCATTGCCTTTATCGCAGCCGGATTGCTCTCACTGGCCTTCATGGGATTTTCCGGCCTGCCGGTCAAGTAATACACGAAAGGAGATAAACGATGCACGCCATAGTCGCACTGATGATTTTGGGTCTGATTCTCGGCTTTCTTCTTGGCATGGCCGCGAAAAAGTTCAAGGTGGAAAGTGATCCGCTGGTGGATGAAATCGATGCGCTGTTACCGGGGACGAACTGCGGTCAGTGCGGTTTTCCAGGCTGTCCGGCAGCGGCCGAGGCTATTGCCGACGGCAGCGCCCCTGTCAGCGTCTGCCCGCCAGGAGGGAAAAGTCTGGCAGAGAGCCTGGCGGAGAAACTGGGCGTCAGTTTCGATGCCTCAGCCATGGAAGACGGACCGGCGAAACTGGCCCGCGTCAACGAAGAACTCTGCATCGGCTGCGTTAAGTGTTTCCGTGAATGTCCGACTGATGCCATCGTCGGTGCCCCCAAACAGATTCATGTCGTGATGGACAAGGCCTGCACCGGTTGCGGTAAGTGTGAAGAGGTCTGCCCCACGATGTGTATCGAGATGTATGTCCCGGAGCCGACACTCCCGCAGTGGCGCTGGCCCAAACCTCAAACCGATGCTGTTGCAAA
>JBEPXU010000135.1:0-5927 GCA_041641735.1 Ectothiorhodospiraceae bacterium | reverse complement strand
CCTGATAGGCGGCGGCAAACGGGTAATCTGCCGCCAGCTCCCCAAGCAGTTCGCTGACAATGGCATGGGGAGCGTTCACCACCGGCACCTGATAACCGGCAATTGAGCTGAGGACCGCCCGCTTTTTATATTGGTCGATAAGCTGCCGACGGAACCGATTAATGGTTTCACCCTCGAGACGCAGGCTATTGATCTTCTCGGGTGAGTTCACCAACTCATGCCAGAATTCGAATGTAAACGGATAACTCATCAGTGCAGTATTGATGGCATCACTCCCCTCAAGCTCGAAGCGCCACAGGTCTCGATCCTGAACGTGCAGCAGGAGCCCGGGGGGCGCTGTATCATGAAAGTACTCCCAGCTCAGCACCGCACCGGACTTGTCCATATCAAACACCACGGAGAGGTTATCGTGTTCCTCCGTCAGCCCCTCAAGGTCCTCCTGGGCACTGATGTGATGATCAAGGATCGTTACCTGTTTCGCTACAGCACAAATAGCCTTCAGTACCGGGCGCTTATAGGAAAAGTCGACGATATACACGTCGCGTCCATCACACTCTGGTGGCTCGCTGCCATGCTTCGCCGCGAAATAATCAGCCGAGATAGTCTTTTCGGAAAAAAAGCGATAAGCCGCGTAGGCGGCGCCAAAGCCATCAAGGCAGTTGGCATGATAGATAACAAGTGGTGCACTCATTGGAATTCCTTTAAAGCTTGAATATTTTTTCGCATGGCCATTTGATTGCGCTTCTCCGCTTCGATGAAGATGCGCTTGACCTGCGGGTAAACCTGTTTAATTCGACGGCCGATATCGGCAGTAGTCAGCTCAACCGTATCGGCGTCAATATCGTCCTGAAAATCGATACTGATGGTGACCAAAATATAGTTTGGCCCCATATGCATCGTCAGCACTTCGTTTAAGTGGTCGATATGCGGCGTGTCCAGTGCAATGGCACGAATACCATCGTTCACATCCGGGTTGGCACTCTCGCCGATCAGCAATCCTTTTGTCTCGTAGGCCAGCCAGATCGCTGTGCCGGCGAGGATCAGGCCGATAATGATGGATGCAATGCCGTCAAAAATAACATTCCCGGTCAACTGACTCGCCAGCGTTGCGAAGAACGCCACCCCCAGGCCCAGCATTGCCGCAGAGTCCTCAAAGAGCACCACGAACATTGATGGATCTTTTCCGTGCTTCACGGCTTCGACATACCCTCGCTTACCCCTCACGGAATTAAACTCCCTAAAGGCAAAATACCAGGCCGCCCCTTCAAAGATCATCGCCAGCACAAGAACGATGTAGTTGATATAAACATGCTCCATCGGCTCCGGGTCCATCAACCTGAGCACTCCCTCGTAGAGTGACACACCGGAACCGACAGCAAAGATCAGGATGGCAACCACGAAGCTCCAGAAGTAGATCTCCTTGCCGTGCCCGAATGGAAACTCTGCATCTGCCGGTTTTCGCGCAGCCCTCAAGCCATAAAGCAACATGACTTGATTACCAGTATCCACCAGCGAATGTATCCCCTCAGAAAGCATCGCAGAGCTGCCGCTAATCGCTGCGGCAACAAACTTGGTCACGGCAATCAGGGAATTCCCAATCAGCGCGGCAATAATGACTTTTTTGGATGATGCTGACATACAATTCCTGCAATTAATCGGGGCGGCGATACCAAAAACTGCATAGTCGCCTGAAGCGCACAAAAAACGGAAAGAAAATTACCAGTAACAGGAGGCTTGTCTGTTGCCAGGGACCAAACCACTCCATCTTGCGTCCTGAGGAGATGGCAGGGTTGTTATCGATAATACAAAATTCCTGGCCCCGCTCTCTGCCCCAGGAACGTGCCTGCCTGGATAACCAGATCTCCTCACTGGCATATACGGCCTGACTGAACCCGCCCACCGCTTCGAAGGCATCGCGTCGAATATAGACAAAGCAGCCTGCTGCCAGATGCAACTTTCGGGAGAGGCTGTTCCACAGTGACAGTCCGTAGCGGGCAGCTGTCGATGGCAGGTGATCAAAGGCCACCCTTGCTCCACCGCCACAACAATGTCCACCCTCAAGGTTCGACAGCGCAGTGTTCAGCAACTCAGGCGAGATATGGGTATCAGCATCGACAAACACCAAATAACGCCCCTTCGCTGCCCCGGCGCCTCTATTGCGTGCCCGCGATATCTGGTTGAACGCTTCAAAGACAAGATAAGTACCCGCCTGCTTCGCCACTTCAGCTGTTGCGTCAGTGGAGTTGTTATCCACCACAATAACCTCACCCGAAAGTGACTGTTCGGCCATGGCCTGTTTCACAACGCTCAGGGTTTCAGGCAGCCACGTCTCCTCATTATAAGCCGGGATGATAATCGAATAATCGAACGCCATCACAGCATCTGCCGCAACTTCGCCTCGCTGAGCGTCCCCAGGTGAACCTTCACAACCTTGCCCTGCTCCACCTGAACGAATGCCGGTGCCGCGCGAACACCAAGGTGGCTGGCCAGCTCGCCATGCTCGATGGCATCAAATCGTGCCAGGTTATCGAATTCCTCTGCCAGCTTATCGATCAGCGGTTTCATCGCCTTGCACGGGCCGCAGTAGGCGCTGGAGAAGTAGATCACCAAGCGCTTCTTATCCAACCACTGTGCATCCAGCAGTCCGTCCAGATCCGAAAGCTGGCGTCCGCGCATACGCCGCGCAGAAAAATAGATAAACAGCTGCAACAGCGTGATCAGCCCGATGAGAACGAACGGCAGGTATTTGAGATTATCGCTCATCCAGTCTCCCTGAACAGTGCGGCTTCGAGCAGGGTACGGGTATAGTCATGTTGCGGTGACTGGAACAAGGCTTCGGTCTCCCCGGTTTCGACCACCTGACCGTCTTTCATCACCAACACCCGGTGGGCAATGGCTCGCACCACTTTGAGGTCATGGGAGATAAATAGATAACTCATGCCGTGACGCTTCTGCAGATCCCGAAGCAGTGCCAACACCTGTTTCTGCACCGAGATATCCAGGGCACTGGTCGGCTCATCGAGCAGTATGAGTTTCGGTTCCAGCACCACCGCCCGGGCAATGGCGATACGTTGGCGCTGACCGCCGGAGAACTCGTGGGGGTAACGTTCCAGCATCGAAGGCAGCAATCCGACCTCTTCCATGACCGCCTCAATGCGCTCACGTTTTTCATCCCGGGTCAGCCCAGGGTAGTGAAGATTCAGGCCCTCACCGATGATCTGCTCGATACTCATACGCGGCGAGAGTGATGAGAACGGGTCTTGAAATACGACCTGAAAATTACGCCGTAGTGGGCGTAGTTGCCGCAGTGTCAGATCATCGATACGACTACCGTCAAAACGGATCGCCCCCTCGCTCTCCTGCAATCGCAACAGACACATGCCAAGCGTGGTCTTTCCCGAACCAGACTCACCGACTATACCGATGGTCTCGCTCGGGTGCAGGGTAATATCCACCCGATCGACAGCACGAACCTCTCCCACCTTGCGGCGGAAGAAACCCGATTTAATGGGGAAGTAACAACGGATGTCATCCCCCCGCATGACCGGTTCCCGTTTCGACAGGGCATGCAGGTCATCATCGGCCACCAACGGCTCCGGCTCACTGGCCAGCAGCTTTTTGGTGTAAGCGTGCTGCGGATCGGTAAAGACCGAGCTGACCGCGCCCTGCTCCACCAGCACTCCCTTCTCCATCACCGCCACATGGTCAGCAAAGTGGTGCACCATATTGAGGTCATGGGTGATCAGGAGTACGGCCATACCGAACTCAGCCTGTAGCTCATCCAGAAGCTCCAGGATCTGTTTCTGAATCGTGACATCCAGTGCCGTGGTCGGCTCATCGGCAATCAACAGTTTCGGGCGACATGCCAGTGCCATGGCGATCATCACCCGTTGGCGTTGCCCACCGGAGAGCATGTGTGGAAAGGCATCGAAACGCTTCTCCGGATCGGGGATGCCAACCCGCCCCAGCAATTCGATCATACGTGCCCTCGCTTTGGGGCGATCCAACCCCTCATGCAGCATTAGCGGTTCAATCAACTGCTGGCCGATGGGATAAACAGGGTTGAGCGCGGTCATCGGCTCCTGGAAGATCATCGCAATCTCCCGACCACGCACATGACGCATCTTCGCCTCGGATTTGTGCAGCAGCTCCTCGCCGTTGAAGGTAATACTGCCGCTGCCGTATTCGGTCTGGCTGTTGTCATGCAACTGCAGAATCGACAATGCCGTCACCGACTTCCCCGAGCCTGACTCCCCGACCAATGCAAGCTTCTCACCCGGTTTCACGGCAAAGCTCACCCCTTTCACCACCTCCTCGCGTGAACCGGGATGGCCAAAGGCCACGGACAAATTATCGATCTTCAATAAATCAGGCATAAAATCTCATTCACCGCAAAGGCGCAAAGTACGCAAAAGAAAACCTTTCATTAAGTGGATATTCCATTCCGTACCCTGAAAAATCGTTTAGTCGCTGTAAGCACATACCTTGCTGCTCCCCTCATAGACTGAGAATGTGTTTCTTTGCGCCTTTGCGGTTAGACGCTTTTAACCTTTCCGCGTATCAAAGGCTTCACGCAGCGCCTCGCCGATGAAGATTAGCAGCATCAGGGTGCCGACCAGCACACCGAAGGTAGTGATCGAAAGCCACCAGGCGTCGATGTTTTCCTTCCCCTGCGCCAGCAGTTCGCCCAAACTCGGCGTTGTCGGCGGGACGCCGAGTCCGAGGAAATCCAGACTGGTCAGTGCCAATACCGCACCACTGACACGGAACGGCAAAAAGGTTACCACCGGGGTCATGGCATTGGGCAACAGGTGGCGCAACATGATCGCACGATTGGAGACACCCAACGCCCGCGCCGCCGTGACATAGTCCATGTTGCGACCACGCAGAAACTCGGCGCGGACATAGTCGGCCAGCCCCATCCAGCCGAACAGGCTTAGCAATGCCACCAGGAGCATAATGCTGGGCTGAAAGATAGAGGCGAAAATAATTAACAGGTAGAGCTCGGGCATGGAACCCCAGATCTCAATAAAGCGTTGGAAGAAGAGATCGGTTCGGCCACCGAAGTATCCTTGCACGGCACCGGCAAGGATCCCCATCACGGTGGCGATCACGGTCAGTGCCAGCCCGAACAGCACCGAGATACGGAAGCCGTAGATAAGTCGTGCCAGTACATCCCTTCCCCTGTCATCGGTACCGAGAAGATTCTGCTCGGACGGCGGCGCGGGATTGGGATACTTGCCGAAATAGTTAATGGTGTTGTAACTGTAGGGATTGAGCGGATAGATCGCCCAGTTCTCTCCCTTGCTCAACTGCTTGCGGATAAAGGGGTCGAGGTAGTCGGTCTCCGTCACAAAATCCCCACCGAACTCGGTCTCCGGGTAGGTGACAAACAGTGGGAAATAGTAGCCGTCGTTGTAGTGCACAATCAGCGGTTTGTCGTTGGAAAGCACTTCGGCAAACAGACTGAGCACAAACAGAATGGCAAATATCCACAGGCTGATATAACCGCGCTTGTTCGACTTGAAACGACGCCAGGCCCGCAGCGTGGTACTGGCCCGCTTCGGTCGGGACTCCTCATCGAGCTTGAGTACTGCCTCCGCTTGCTGACCGGCCATTACTTAATCGACTCAAACTGAATGCGGGGATCGACAATGACATAACAGATGTCTGTCAGCAGCTTGCCAATCAGGCCCAACAGGGTGAAAAGATAGAGCGTACCCATGACTACTGGATAGTCCCGGTTCAGTACCGAATTATAAGAGAGCAGACCCAAACCATCGAGCGAGAAGATCGTTTCTATCAACAGCGAGCCGGTAAAGAAAGCGGCAATGAAAGCCCCGGGGAAACCGGTGATTAGCGGAATGATGGCGTTACGGAAAACATGCTTATATAGTACGGCATTTTCCTTTAGCCCTTTGGCCCGC
>JBEPXU010000134.1:0-5965 GCA_041641735.1 Ectothiorhodospiraceae bacterium | reverse complement strand
ATTTTCTGTTCGGGGCTAACTCGCGCGAATACCCTGACATCATCCAGGCGCCGTGACAGCTCGTTAGCGGAAAGTGTATGCAACTCCTGACCGCTGACGACCCCTCCCAGCCTGTCAGTGATACCCAAGCGCTTGGCGATAGCCAGGGCCGTTGATGGGTGATCGCCGGTGATCATAACGGGTGTGATACCTGCAGTGAGGCACTCGCTGACTGCTGCGTAAGCCTCTTCACGTGGTGGATCAATCAGTACGGCAAGACCGAGAAAAACGAGTGACTGCTCATGCCGTTCAGGATCCCACTTCTCTGGAGTTTTGTTCCAACTCCGGCAGGCAATAGCGAGCACACGATAGCCTTTGGCGGCAAGCTGTTCAGCCTGTTCCAGGATTTTCTCGCGGTTAAGCACCCCTTCATCCTGAGAGTCGCATCGTGGGATGACCTGCTCGGGAGCGCCTTTGGTATAAGCGATATAGCCATCTTTATCCCGGTGGACGGTAGTCATGCGTTTGCGTTCGGCGTCAAAAGGCAGTTCAGCGACACGTGGAAGGCATTGCTGTAAGGTTTGCTTGTGATAACCGGCAGCTTCCGCGGCCTTGAACAGGGCCAGCTCGGTAGGCTCGCCGAGCATCCCCTTTTCTGCATCAGTTCCGACTACGTCGTTACTCAGCGCCACTGCCTGCCAAAGACGCTCTGCCTGCTCCAATGGTTGGGGCAGACTCTCGGCATCAAGGTTGAAGAGTTGTTCGTTGCGATAGATGGCCTCCATTCGCATTCGGTTCTCGGTCAGGGTACCGGTCTTGTCACTACATATCACCGTGACCGAGCCCAGTGTTTCGACAGAGGGAAGGTGGCGTATCAAGGCTTGATGGCGACTCATCTTGCGTGCACCGAAGGCCAGTGAGATTGTCGCCACCGCAGGCAGAGCCTCGGGAATCGCTGCCACAGCAAGGCTGACCGCCGTCAGGAACATCAAAATCAACGGTTCGCCTCGAAGTATCCCAGCAACGAAGATAACGCCACAAATCGCCAGAACAAACAGGGCGAGGCGTGTGCCAAAACGTGCCAGACGCTGCTGCAGCGGTGTTTTTACCGCCTCTTTCTGTTCCAGTAGTGCAGCGATGCGACCCAACTCTGTGTCCATGCCGGTTGCAACGACCACACCGGTGGCCCGACCGCGTGTGACCTGGGTTCCCTTGAAGGTCATGTTGCTTTTGTCGCCAGGTAGAAGTTTTTCTGCCTCCTCAAGCGTGTTGCTGTGTTTTTCCACCGCAACCGACTCGCCCGTGAGGGCAGCCTCATCGACCTGAAGCTCAGCGCTTTCGAGCAGGCGTAGATCGGCCGGGGTAATCATGCCGGCTTCAAGGAAAACGACATCACCCGGTACCAGGTCAACGGTATCGATGAGCCGAACCCTGCCGTCTCGCAAGACCTTGGCTTCGGCCGTGACCATCAAATGCAGGGCGGCAATAGCGCGTTCAGCACGATATTCCTGAACACCGCCGATAAGAGCGTTGAGTATGACTATCACCATGATGGCGATGGTGTCGTGCATTTCTCCAACGAAACCCGATACCAAGGCTGCCGCGAGAAGGATCAGGATCATCAGATCGCTAAATTGTCGTATCGCGATAGTTACCCAGCTACGTTGACTTACATCCCTCAGCCTGTTCCGGCCAAACCGGTGCTGCCGTTTCTTTACTGTGGCACTGGAAAGCCCTGTCTCGGGTGTTGTTTCCCAGTGGTGCGCGACCTCCTCGGCACTCATGGTGTGCCAGGGCTCATTTCTTGTTTTAGTCACAGTCGGCGTCATTACAGATTTGTCATATAAAAAAGCCCGGTGAGTACCGGGCTGTCAGAATGTTAGTCGATAGTAACGGTTTTTCGCTTGGATTTTTCGACCTTTGGAATGGTGAGTTCCAGAATCCCGTCCTGGAATGTCGCCTTGGCCTTGTCACCGTCAACATTTGCGGGAAGCGCAACCGTGCGACTAAAAGAGCCGCTACGGATTTCACTGCGATAGTAGTCACCCTTATCCTCTTTCTCTTCATGGCTGGTGCAGCCCTTTATGGTGACGCTGTTTTCCGTTACGGATACATCCAGGTCCTCTTTCTTCACACCCGGTACTTCAGCCTTGACGACCACCTCATTATCTCGTTCGATAATGTCCACGCCAGGATTTTTGAGGTCAAAGGGTGCTCCCAGTTCCGCAAGGGACGGCATCTCCCAGCGGAATGGGTGCATCCAGCGGCGCGGGAAAAAGCTCTCCATCAGGCGGTCCATCTCCTCGAAAGGTGTAAGAGCACGGGCCTGAGTGGTTTGCGGGCTGATCTCCTGACCCTTGGGTTTTTCTGCTTTCTTGGCGGTTTTTGCCATGTTTATACCTCCCTGATTCTATTGTCGATGAGAAAAACATAGTCTATTAATGTCTACATTCCAGTAAAAATATCAGGGGTGTCCCTACCCTACCCCGCCGTCAGCAGGAGTGAATGTTATGTCTTCTCAGGCAAGAGTAATCAGCAGATTTTCCGGCGTGGGCGTGATTGCCTGGATTGTGTTTGGTTTGATTGGGCTGGGGGTTAGTGCAGCACAGGAGGAAGGTAACCGGGTGATTCCACTACCGCCACCAGATTATCGTGGTGAGCCTGTTGAGGTGGCCCTGTTACAGCGCCGTTCTGTGAGGGAGTTCAGCGCTGCATCAATCAGCCTCGAATCCCTCTCCCAGCTACTATGGGCTGCCCAGGGGGTCACCTCTGAAAAGGGGTTCCGCACCGCACCCTCTGCAGGCGCACTCTATCCCCTGGAGGTTGATGTTGTCGCAGGCGCTATCGATGGCGTGCAAGCCGGCCTCTATCGTTATCGACCCAGGGAACATCAATTGTTGCTGCAAAAGCAGGGGGCATTTCGTCGTGATGTGGCTGATGCGGCTTTGCATCAGCAGTGGTTAAGCCAGGCGGCAGGGATCATCATCATTCGAGGTGTTGAGCGTCGTACCACAAATAAATACGGTAACCGGGCCAAACTTTATGTCCCGATGGAGGCAGGGGCGGCAATGCAGAATATCCTGCTCCAGGCGGTCTCATTAAAGCTTGGGGCAGCACCGGTTGGCGCCTTCAGGGAGGGGAAACTTATCGAATTGCTTGGCGGCGCGAAGGGAGGGAAGCCGCTGCTGATCATTCCCGTCGGTCACCCTCGCTCCTCATGGATAGAGAATGAGAACACAAAAAGATGAACATCGCTGTTGCGATAGGCTTCATCCTGACAAGTTCGGAAAAGCAGCGGCCCTGTTACCCAGCCAAGTGGTGCCTTTTTCCTACCCCCCTACTCCCCGGAATTGGCCAAACCCAAATCATAATAGGATTGGGCGAGCTTTCGGATGGCGATGACATAGGCCGCCGTTCGGTAGTCGTCGATACCCGGATTACGCTTAATGGTGTCGCGGATATCGGCGAAGGCGTTGCGCATGGTGTCATCCAGGCCGGAGCGCACTAGGTCCAGTTCACTGGCGCCATGGACAAATTCATCGCGGAGCTCTTCAGGAATTTCGTGGCCGGCGACGCCTTCAAGCGCCTTCAGGTAGCTGTTGCCACGCAATTCATCAAAGCGGCGCTGCAGGCGGCCAAACTGCATATGAGAGAGGTTGCGTGTCCACTCGAAATAGGAAACGGTCACACCGCCTGCATTGACCCAGACATCCGGAAGCATCACGATGCTACGGCTGCGGAGGATCTCGTCGGCTTCATAGGTAACCGGGCCGTTGGCCGCCTCGACTACCAGTTTGGCCTGGATGCGCATGGCATTGTTGGCGTGAATCTGACTTTCAAGTGCCGCCGGAATCAGAATGTCGCATTCCATTTCGAGCGCTTCTTGATGGTTAGCACTGAATTCACCGCCGGGAAAATCACGCAGCCCCCCCTTTTCAACCATACATTGGCGTACATCGTGTACATTCAGACCCTCTTCGTTATAGACCACGCCATCGCGTTCAATGATCGCAATAATCTTGACGTCGTCTTCATCGGCGAGAAACTTGGCAGCATGATAGCCAACATTTCCAAGGCCCTGAATGACCACTCGTTTTCCCCTCAGACCATCTGACAGGCCCGTTTTGGCAACCTCCTCAGGATGGCGGAAAAACTCCTGCAGGGCGTATTGCACCCCTTTGCCGGTCGCCTCGACACGGCCAGGGATCCCTCCCCGGTTAAGCGGTTTACCCGTCACACAGGCATCCTGATTGACGTTTTCCGGAAAGAGCTTTTTATAGGTGTCGGCAATCCAGACCATCTCTCGAGAAGAGGTGCCGATATCGGGTGCGGGCACATTGGTCGCCGGGTCAAGAAATCCGCGTCGTGTCAACTCTTGGGCAAATTGGCGGGTAATTTCACGCATCTCCTCGGTCGAGTAGAGTGTGGGGTCAATCATTAACCCCCCTTTTGCTCCACCGAAGGGGATATCCGCAAGGGCGCACTTATAGCTCATCAAGGCCGAGAGCGCCTCGGTTTCGTCCTGGTTGACGTGGGGAGCAAAACGCAGGCCACCTTTGGCCGGTAGACGGTGGGTACTATGCACAGACCACCAGCCGGTAAATACCTCTACACCGTTATGAATACGGACTGGGAAGCGCACCTGTATGACAGCACTGGTGGCTTTGATGACACGGGCTGTGTCCGGATCCAGGCCGGCAGCAAGCGTGGCCCGGTCAACCTGACGGTCAACCGCCTCTCGGAAGGTCATGCTTTCATTTGTATGATTGGTCACGATAAGGCTCCCTTTCAGCACAACAACACTTATGGCCTTATAAGGGCAGGTCAAACATTGCGTTAGTGTACGACGGGAATGGAATTACTGCCCAGCCAAGGCTGGTGAGTGACAATACTAGCGTTAATTCTGTTCTGAGGTGTGACCATATCTGATGTTGATTAAATAATCCAGAAAATCGCTACTCTCAAGTGGTTTGCTGTAGAGATATCCCTGCATAATGCTGCAGCCTTTGGCGGCGAGGAAGTCTCTTTGTTCAACTGTCTCCACACCTTCTGCCACAATCTCCAGACCAAGGCTGTTGGCCATCTGGATGATAGCGGATGAGATCGCTGCATCATTGGGATCGGTCTGGATATCCATCACAAATGAGCGATCCAGTTTAAGTTTGTTTACAGGAAAGCGCTTTAGATAACTCAATGACGAATAACCGGTACCGAAGTCATCGATGGCAATGGAAAATCCCTTTTCGGTTAGTCTGGATAGTCGCTCCATGGTGGATTCCGCATTTTCCATGGCCGCCGTTTCTGTGATCTCGAATTCAACGGCTGTGGCATCCACATTGTAGTCGGCGAGAATCGCGAGGATTTTATCGACCAGACTCTCCTGCCTGAATTGCTGCGCAGAGAGGTTGATCGAGACTGTAGGGAGTGTAGTGAGAGTGTCACGCCAGTGACTTATGATTCGACATGACTCATGGATGATCCAGTCGCCAATTTCCGAAATCAGGCCGGTGGTTTCGGCGATGGGAATGAATTTGTCGGGTGGAACGAGGCCTCGTTCCGGGTGTTTCCAGCGAGTCAGTGCTTCACAATGAACAACACGATTGTCATGGACATTGACCTGGGGTTGAAAGACGAGGTAAAACTCCCCGTTTTCCAGTGCGCGACGGAGATCCCGCTCCAGGCTGAGATGCTCATGCACTGAGCTATCCATTTCATTAGAGAAGAAACGGTATTGCCCTCTTCCGGCATCCTTGGCCTCATACATGGCCGCATCGGCATGTCGGGTCAGTGTGCTGAAGTTCGTTCCATCATCGGGGTACAGGGAAATACCAATGCTAGAGCCGAGTCGCAGTTCTTCTCCATGAAGGGTGAATGGGAGCATGATTTGCTTCATGATGTTTTTTGCAACAACCGCCGCTGCATCTGAACCGCCGATATTTGACAGGAGAATGGTGAACTCATCCCCGCCCATTCGCGCAACGGTATC
>JBEPXU010000133.1:0-6007 GCA_041641735.1 Ectothiorhodospiraceae bacterium | reverse complement strand
ATCCCCGTAACCTCAGGGTCTCACGCAGCCTGCGCAAAACCCTGCGCAAGCAGCCATTTCGTGTCTCTATCGATGCGGCCTTCTCTGCTGTCATTGAGGCCTGCAGCGAGTCCCGTCCCGGACAGGAAGGGACCTGGATCACCGAGGAGATGAAACAGGCCTACAACGAACTGCATCGAATCGGCTTTGCCCACTCGGTGGAGTGCTGGGAAGACGAGACACTCGTGGGGGGACTCTATGGTGTCAGCCTGGGAAGCGTCTTCTTTGGTGAATCGATGTTTACCCGACGCACAGATGCCTCAAAGATCGCCTTCGTTCATCTCATCGAACAGATCAAACGCTGGGACTTCGAACTCGTTGACTGTCAGGTTCACACCGAACACCTGGCCAGTCTGGGAGCGGAAGACATTCCCCGGGAGCGGTTTCTGGAACAGCTCGACCGGTGGTGTGACCCCTTTGATGCCCATCAGGGTCGATGGCAACTCGATGAGGCTATCAGCGGGAGGTGGTCATGAGCAGCCCCCATGATTTTATCCCTCCAGAACTGCTGTTCTATGCGACGGCACCGCACGACTGCGGTTACCTGGAAGAAGAAAGCGCGGTAAGCCTGTTTGCTGACCCCAAAGCGCCAATGAACACCGAGCTGTACAGTGCCCTGTCCGACCTGGGCTTTCGTCGAAGCGGTGAATATATCTACACACCGCGTTGCCCGGCCTGCTCGGCCTGTATACCGGTACGCATCCCTGTCGCCGAGTTCCAACCCGACCGCAGTCAACGCAGGAACTGGCGGCGTAATGATGATTTGATGATAAGGAGTTTCCCGCCTGAATTCAGGCCGGAGCATTTTGCACTCTACCAAAAGTACATGGACAGCCGACACCCGGAGGGTTCCATGGCAACCCCGGACCCGGAGCAATACAAGCGTTTTTTCGGCAGCACCTGGTGTGATACCCGCTACGTTGAATTTTCGCTCGACAACAAGCCTGTGGCTGTCTCCGTGATGGATATCCTGAATAACGGGCTCTCTGCCGTCTACACATACTTTGATCCGGATGAGGCAAAACGGGGACTGGGAGTCTTTGCCGTACTGTGGCTGGTGGAAGAGGCAAAGCGACGCGGGTTGTCCTACGTCTACCTCGGTTACCTTATCCATGAGAGCCCTAAAATGGCCTATAAGGCGCGGTACCACCCCCTAGAGGCCTATCGGCATGGAACCTGGTCTAGCCTCGACAGCGAAATGGGGTGATTCGGGACGCCATTTCCCGCAAAAATAGTGAAGGAATTCACAGAAATGCCCATAAACATGGCTAAATTCCTGCTATTTCGAGAAAACCACCCCAAACTGCCCCATACTTATATGTAAGAGACATATTTGTCGCGGAAGGGGTAAAAGACCATGTTGAGTTTTATTTACCGACTGGTACAGGACTTTGAAAAGGAGCATGGACTGGCACCTAACCTGCTTTATTTAAGCCCGATGCATCTGCATACGCTCAAGTCCCAACTCGATTCCGGGGAACAGCTTGATGATCTCATCAGCTTGCTGGGGATGGAGATCATCATCACCAACGAGGCTGTCCATCCGCATGTCGCATGGAGCCAGGTTTCGGGTCGTCGTCGTGCCGTCTGAAAACACGTCTGTCGCTTGAGCGTGTAAAACCTCCCCTCATCCCGCCCTATTCACCGGGATATGCAATTTGTGCTTTGAAAAATGTTTCAAGATCAGGCAATATGCTTGGCTGATTAGCACACGCATGCATCTTTAACTGACGACGTTATTCAAGAGTGTAATACTGCATGGCAAAAGAAGAAGGTATCGAAATGGAAGGGACGGTCGTTGAGACCCTCCCCAACACAACATTCCGGGTAGAACTGGAAAACGGTCACGTGGTTACCGCCCACATCTCCGGCAAAATGCGCAAGCACTATATCCGCATCCTGACCGGGGACAAGGTAACCGTACAGCTGACTCCCTATGACCTGACAAAAGGGCGTATCACCTTCCGCGCCCGTTAGGCCGAAGCCCTTTTAACGAAAAAACGCCCGGCAAATAGCCGGGCGTTTTTTGTGCACAGGAACTAAGGACAGACGCGTTATTGCAACACGGCCTCCTTCTTACCCTCGAAGTGGAAATCGAGTTCGCCATTCTTGACACTGATAAGAACGCGACCTCCGCCCTCCAACGCTCCGAAAAGCAACTCCTCTGCGAGCGGTTTTTTGATGTGTTCCTTGATCACGCGCGCCATCGGTCGTGCACCCATGGCCGGCTCAAAGCCATGCTCCGCTAACCAGGCCCTGGCCTCGTCGTCCACATCGATACTCACGCCCTTCTCTTCCAGCTGAGTCTCCAGCTCCATGATGAACTTGTCGACCACACTGGCGATCGTGCGGGCATCAAGCGCACTGAACTGGATGGTCGCATCGAGCCGGTTACGAAACTCCGGCGTGAAGTGCTTTTTAATCACCTCCATGCTATCGGAGCTGTGATCCTGCTCGGTAAAGCCGATGGAACGCTTGGCCAGCTGATCGGCACCCAGGTTCGTGGTCATAACAATGATGACGTTACGGAAGTCCGCCTTGCGGCCATTGTTGTCGGTCAGGGTACCGTGGTCCATCACCTGCAGCAGCAGGTTAAAGACCTCGGGGTGCGCTTTCTCAATCTCGTCCAACAGCAACACCGCATGGGGATGCTTGTTGACCGCCTCGGTCAGCAGACCACCCTGGTCATACCCAACATAGCCCGGAGGGGCACCAATCAGGCGAGAGACGGTATGACGCTCCATGTACTCGGACATATCGAATCGAATCAGCTCGATACCCATGGTACGGGCGAGTTGCCGGGTGACCTCCGTCTTACCCACGCCGGTGGGACCGGCGAAGAGGAATGAGCCGATGGGCTTCTGTTCCTGACCGAGGCCAGAACGTGACATCTTGATCGCGGTAGAGAGTGCCGTAATGGCCTCGTCCTGCCCGTAGATCATCAGCTTGAGATCGCGTTCGAGGTGACGCAGGCTCTCTTTGTCCGAAGTTGAGACGCTCTTCGGCGGAATACGGGCTATCTTGGCCACGACATCCTCGATCTCACGTACCCCGATAGTCTTTTTCCGCTTGGAGGCCGGCAGCAGACGCTGGCGAGCCCCTGCCTCGTCAATGACATCAATCGCCTTGTCGGGCAGATGACGTTCATTGATGTAGCGCTCAGAGAGCTCAGCGGCCTCGCGAAGCGCCGGCTTGGTGTATTTCACTCCGTGGTGTTCCTCGAACCGTGACTTGAGCCCCTCCAGGATCTGAACCGTCTCATCCACGGTCGGCTCCGGCACATCGATCTTCTGGAAACGACGGGCAAGGGCATGATCCTTCTCGAAGATACCGCGATACTCGGTGTAGGTGGTAGAACCGATACACTTCAGTTCGCCGGAGGCCAGCACCGGCTTAACCAGATTGGAAGCGTCCATCGCACCACCGGAAGCCGCACCGGCACCGATAATGGTGTGGATCTCATCGATAAACAGTACCGATCCCTCCTCGCGCTTGAGCTGGGCCAGTACGGCCTTGAGGCGCTTTTCAAAATCGCCGCGATACTTTGTCCCGGCTAGCAGTGAACCCAGGTCCAGCGAATAGATGGTGCTCTCTGCCAGCACATCCGGTACCTCGCCATCGACGATGCGCTTGGCAAGACCTTCGGCCAGTGCGGTCTTCCCCACACCCGCCTCGCCAACGAACAGTGGATTGTTCTTGCGCCGACGACAGAGAACCTGAATCGTACGCTCTATCTCATCCTTACGACCAATCAGCGGGTCAATCTTTCCCCGACGCGCCATTTCATTAAGGTCGGTCGCGTAGGAATCCAGGGCAGAGGCATTCTCCCCGGCCGCCTCTTCTCCACCAAGAGCCGCCTCTTCGCTGTCCTCGGCATCATCATCCACCTTGGAGATCCCATGGGAGATAAAATTCACCACATCTAGTCGGGTGACATTGTGTTTTCCAAGGAAGTAGACCGCCTGGGACTCTTTCTCGTTGAAGATCGCCACCAGGACATTGGCGCCGGTCGCCTCTCCCTTCTCGGAAGACTGGACCTGGAATACAGCACGCTGGATAACCCGCTGGAACCCGAGTGTCGGCTGGGTCTCCAGTTCGCTATCCTCCGGCAAACGCGGAATATTCAGCTCGATGAATTCCACCAGGTCCTGTCGGATTGCTTCAATATCAGCACTGCAGGCCTTGAGGATCGGTGTGGCAGAAGGGTTGTCCAGCAGTGCCAGCAGCAGGTGCTCAACGGTCATGAACTCATGCCGTTTGTCCCTCGCCTCCTTGAAGGCATTATTCAGCGTATATTCCAGTTCTTTACTTAGCATTGGCCAACCTCTCTCGGCTACTCTGCTTCCATGGTACAAAGCAGAGGGTGCTGGTTCTTTCGTGAATACTCATTCACCTGTGCCACTTTGGTTTCGGCAACCTCGCGGGTGAATACTCCACAGACTCCCTTACCTTCAGTATGAACACTTAACATCACCTGCGTGGCCTTGTGTCGCGGCATATTGAAGTAGCTCTCCAGTACGTGTACCACGAACTCCATCGGGGTGAAATCATCGTTCAGTAAAAGAACCTTATACATCTTGGGACGCGCCAGCTCAGGTTCACTCTCCTGCACGACGGCTCCAAGGTCGTCATCGCGCCGGGTATCATCACCATCACCGTCTTGTCCCATATTTCTGGGTGTAAAATTAACGCTCTTCATTACTTCCCCATTACACTATAAGTATTGGCACTTTACCTGAATTCCAACACCAATTGTTGACTATTTTAGTAGGTTGTTGGACAATTTCAGCCATTGTAATCATAGTGGCAGATGCCCAATAATTAGAAAAGAGGCGTCGCCTTCACCAACTCAAACAGGCAATTCTGGATTTAAGCGCTTATGGCAACCGGTGTGGTCAAATGGTTTAACAACGACAAGGGGTACGGCTTCGTCCTGATGGACGATGAGGAGCAGAATGAGGTTTTTGTCCACCACAGCGCCATCGATATGAGCGGGTTCAAGACCCTGCGTCATGGCCAGAAGGTCGAGTTTTCCCTCTATTATGGGCCGAAGGGATTGACCGCCTCCTACCTAAAACCCATCAAAAACAAGGACGAGAACACCATCGAACTTGACCATGAGGCGCCGCTCTAGAGCGGCGTCCCATGGTCCATCAGACTACATATTGTCGATCAGGGCATCACCGAAGCCCGAACATCCCAACTCCTTGGCATCCCCCATCAAGCGGGCAAAATCATAGGTCACGGTCTTGGCGGCGATCGCCCCTTCCATCCCCTTGACGATAAGGTCAGCCGCCTCTGTCCAGCCCAGGTGGCGTAGCATCATCTCTGCAGAGAGAATCAACGACCCCGGATTCACCTTGTCCTGACCGGCATACTTCGGCGCGGTACCGTGGGTTGCTTCGAACATCGCTACGGTATCGGACATGTTCGCTCCAGGGGCGATACCAATCCCGCCAACCTGTGCCGCCAGGGCATCGGAGACATAATCACCGTTAAGGTTGAGGGTGGCGATGACATCATATTCGTCGGGACGCAGCAGAATCTGCTGCAGGAAGGCATCGGCAATGACGTCCTTAATGACAATCTCCTTGCCGGTATTCGGGTTCTTCATCACCATCCAAGGGCCGCCATCAAGCAGCTCGGCACCGAACTCTTGGGCGGCCAGCTCGTAGCCCCAATTCTTGAAGGCACCCTCAGTGAATTTCATGATGTTACCCTTGTGCACCAGGGTCACCGAGCCGCGCTCGTTGTCGATAGCGTACTGGATGGCCTTACGCACGAGACGCTTGGTGCCCTCAGCAGAGACCGGCTTGATGCCGATACCAGAGGTCTCAGGGAAGCGGATCTTCTTGACTCCCATCTCCTGCTGCAGGAAGGCGATCACCTTCTTCGCCTCGTCGCTGCCGGACTCCCACTCGATACCGGCATAGATATCCTCGGAGTTCTCGCGGAAGATGACCATATC
>JBEPXU010000132.1:0-6022 GCA_041641735.1 Ectothiorhodospiraceae bacterium | reverse complement strand
GGTCGTTTGAGGAAGGATAGCGCAGTGATAAGTATCAGGGTGATTGCGAGCAGGCCAACCATCAGAGCAATGAGCCAGCTCCACGAGAGATTCCCCAGCCCCAGTTTGCGCAACAGTTCGCGCTGTTTTTCCCGGTCGAATCCCAGAACCCACAGATTCCAGGTGTGGTTGATGGCATCCCAGCTATAACGCAGTTTCCAGTAAAGTTTGTTCAAGGCCGGATAATTGCTGGCCTCATTGCCCCTCGCCGAAGTGGATTGAAAGCGGGAGGCATCATTGCTGTCCTCGACCCGTTCAGCCGGTACGGCAGTGGTCGGATCGATACGTACCCACCCCTGTTTTTCCAACCATACCTCGGCCCAGGCATGGGCATTGGACTGGCGAATGATGAGGTAATCGCCCATTTCATTCAGTTCGCCCCCCTGATAGCCGGTAACGACCCGTGCAGGTATTCCTGCCGCCCGCATAAGGGTTACGAATGAGGTGGCGTAGTGCTCGCAGAAGCCGCGGCGGGTACTGAAGAGGAATTGATCGACCGGGTTTTCCCCCAGGCGGGGTGGGGTGCGTGAGTAATAGAACGGTTGATCACGAAACAGGTTAAATCCGCGTTGCACGATTTCTGCTTTGCCAAGCCCCTGATCAAGCCAGCCTTTCGCAAGTTCCAGGGTTTTCGGATTTTGCCCTTCTGGTAGTGCGGTGGCGGCAATCTCCATCCAGCGGGGGAGTTGCTCGATGCGGTAGCGGGTGACCGAGCGGACACGATAGCGGAGCTTGTTATTGACCCGTTGTTCATAGAGGAGCTGGAAGTCTGGGCGTGTATAAACCGGTGCACCTAAACCCTCCGGCAGCGAAAGCGGCAGATCGAGGGCAAAGAGCCAATGCCGGCGATTCGGCTCCATGGTGACGCTATACTCGACCTCCCCGCCAAGGGGTTGGAAGGCAGGAATGCTTCGCCGGGGTGTCATGCGAATACGTTTCCACTGCCTGCCATCTGTATACCAGAGCACCGGGCCACGCCAGTAGAGGCTGTCCGCCGGGGGAATAGTGCCATCGAAATCGACGCGGAAGGCGACGCTCTCGGATTTAATCAGGTTACTAATGGTACCCATTTCAATGGAGTCAGTCAGACCGGTACGACCGGTTGAGGGGTCATCGGGAACACTCCAAAGGGGCGAGGAGAGGCGTGGGAAGAGGATGAACATCAGTACCATCAACGGCAGGGACTGGAGCAGCATTTTGCCGCCGGTGGCAAGGTAGTGTCGAAAGTCCGAGAGTTGTCCGGCAGGGTGGTTGAGTGCAATGAGCGCGGCGGTCAGGGTGAGCACTACCAGAAAGAGATAGCCGCCCATAAAAATAGACTGACTGAACAGAAACCCGGCGATAACCATGAAATAGCCGATGAACAAGGCCAGCATGGCATCGCGCATGGTGTGAAGTTCGAGCAGCTTGAGACAAAGCATGATCGTCAGCAGGGCCACCCCTGCCTGTTGACCGACGACGGTGTGATAGACGGCGGCGACCGAACCGATACCGATAAAGACGAGCAGGTAGCGGAGAAAACGGCCGGGGAGGTCATAACCGCGCAGCTCGTGAAGCAGGCGCCAGAGAAAGACCGCCAGACAGGTTATCGAGAGCCAGGCAGGCATACGGATAAGATGGGGCACGGTGACGAGAAACAGCGCCCCGAGTAACCAGAGTCGACCGGCAAAGGGCGGGGTGAGGGTTTGTTCAGTCTGCTGCATGATAAACCCCGCCCTCTTTCAGGCCAAACAGTGCCAATGATTCCAGACAGCGACGCCGATGCTGCTCCCCCTGGGCAGGCGGGATCTCCCCGTCCGGTAAGGACAGTCCGTAGGCAATACCCAGGCTGTCTGCCTCAAGCACCCAGTTGGTCAGGCGTGACAGACGGGCCTCAACGGGCAGGTTGCCGAGCTGCTCCCAGTGAAACCACAACTCTTCGGTAATACCGCCGCCGAACTGCTTGGTTTGCAATCCCTGTTCACGAGCAAGCGCCTTCCAGTGGACATGGCGGAGTGAGTCGCCGGGATGGTACGGGCGCAGGGAGGCAAAATCATCGCTTCCCCTTCCCTGATCCCCGGCGGTGCCGCGATGCTGGAGCATCTGTGGCGGTAAACCCCGATCGCTGTCCGGGTTGGGATAGACCAGGCAGTGCATGGAAAGATTGATATAGCTCCAGGCATGAAAGAGACCCAACGGATAGCGGCTGTATAGGGTGATGCGTCCGGCCGCAAGGAAGCCGCGACGACTGGCGGGTTGACAGAGTTCTACCCATTGCCCACCGTTTTGCGGTAAATCGACGGTGATGGGTGCCTGATTGGATAGCATGACCTTTAAGGCGTAACGGGCATTGCCACCCCGGTTTTCGATATTCAGGGGAAAACGGGCAATATCGCCGGCAAAAACCGGTCGCGGGTGGCCGGTACGCAGCTGAAGCCCGTAGAGATTACGCACCGCGTGAATCATCGACACCACCGACAGGCTGGTCAGCAGGAAGGTAAGGACAAAGGCGAGGCTGTTTTGGTAGTTAATCGCGCCGATCAGCATGGCCAGCAGGATAACGGCAAAGATCATCCCGCTTCGGCTGGGGATGATATATACCCGGCGGCGCCCCAGCACAACCGGCCCGTTTTCGGGTCGGTCGCGCCGGAACAGGTGGCGCCAGAAGGCGTACATCTCATTGCGCCAGTTTGTCAGTGCCGTGATATTCATAGCGATAATGCACCACTGAGTCGATATTGTGGGAGGGACGATCTCCGTCGCGATTCAGTCAGCACCATCGCGGCCGGGACGGTCACTGCCACGGGCTTGGCATTTTCAGGGAATGGCAACCTCGCTGAAGGGCTTTACCATCTCCTCTGCCGTGGGTACGGTTTTTTCATCGGCGCGCTGCAGCCTATGTGCCGCCACATAGGGGAGCATGGTTTGGACATCCTCCGGCATCACATGATCCCTTCCGGCGAGTAGGGCCCAGGCACGGGCGGCACTGAGCAGGGCAAGACCGGCGCGAGGGGAGAGCCCGGTCAGGAAGTGGGGCGACTCGCGGGAAAATTCCATGAGGGCCTGGATATAGTCGATCAGGGGTTCCGAGGCATGAACCGCCTTAACCTGTTGCTGCAGTGCAATCAACTGTTCAGGCTGCATGACCGGTTGGATCTCCTGCAGCATGTCGCGGCGTTCGCGTCCCATCAGCAGTGAACGTTCGGCGTTACGTTCCGGATAGCCGATGGAGAGGACCATCAGGAAGCGGTCGAGCTGGGACTCGGGCAGGGGAAAGGTGCCAATTTGATAGGTCGGGTTCTGGGTGGCGATAACGAAAAAGGGTTCAGGCAGTGTGTAGGTACTGCCCTCGATGGTGACCTGTTTCTCTTCCATCGCTTCGAGCAGCGCACTTTGGGTCTTGGGTGTTGCGCGGTTGACCTCGTCGGCCAGGATCACCTGAGAGAAAATCGGCCCGGGATGAAACTTGAACGAGGCGGTATCCCGCTCATACACAGAGACACCCAGGATATCCGCCGGCAGCAGGTCGGAGGTGAACTGAATGCGGTTAAACTCCAGGCCCAGTGTCCTGGCCAGTACATGGGAGAGGGTGGTCTTGCCGACGCCCGGCAGATCCTCAATCAAAAGATGGCCACGTGCGAGGAGGCAGGCCATGGCCAGCTTGATTTGACGCTCCTTGCCGAGGATGAAGGTACCGGCCTGGTGGATGACCTGTTGCAATTGATCGTGCATGGATTGGAATTCCCTTGCAGCTGGGGAGTCGTGTAAAGTTCGAAAGTAAATATGCTAGGGTTGAAAGCTAGCATCCTTCCAGTGCCCGCATCTTAACCGATTTAGGGATAGCGGACAGGAAAAACAACAACACAAAGGAATCGTGTTATGCAGCGACTGCTTAGCCTGATCGGAACACTTCTCTCTCCCTTTATCGGTCAGTTTAGCTGGAATGCACCCGGTTGGATGCATGGGGTGCGACGGCATGGAAAAGTCTTGCTTGTACTCCTGCTGTTAATCGTCGCTGCGTTGGCTACCTACGACTACTACAGTAACCTTCCCAAACCGCTTCAGTACAAGGCATCCGTTATTGCCCCGGGCCTAAGCCGGGTGACCAAAGAAAAGGTGGTACCCGATTCGCTGCGTATCGATTTTGATTATGATCGCGAGGCCATGATTGAGGACCCGGAGGATCGAGGCGCCGCCTCGGTGGCCAATCTGGAGTTGATGGACAAACCGCTCATCCAGGGTGTTCGCCTGGATCCGGCACTGGCCGGTGAGTGGCGCTGGCAGGATGATCACACACTGGTTTTCAAACCGGAAAAGGAGTGGCCGGCCGAGCAAAACTACACGGTACACTTCGCCCCGTCGATTTTCCGGGAAAATGTTCCCCTGGCCTCCGACGAACTGGAGTTTGTCACCCCCGCCTTCAGTGCCAGACTCGAATCCTTCGAGTTTTATCAGGCCCCGGTCGATCGCAAGACCCGTCGTGTGGTCGCCACCCTGGATTTTACCCATGCGGTGGACGCGAAAAGCCTGAACGAAAAGCTAACCCTGGGTATGCGTCCCTCCGGTGCCAGTATCGAGGTCGACGCGGAGCGTTACGACTACAGCGTGAAGTTCGACAAACAGCACCACAAGGCCTATATCCACTCAGTGCCAATCTCCCTTCCCGAGAAGAGCAACTATATGCGCCTGACCGTGGCGCCCGGATTGAAGAGTGAACCGGGCCCTGGCAGGACGGCGAAAGAGGTGACGGGCGATGTTCGCATTCCCGATGTCTACAGCTTCTTCCGTGTTGAATCGACAGACAGTCGTATCGTGCGCAATCAGAAGGATGAGCCGGAGCAGGTTGTCAGCATCGGTTTTACCGATGATGTCGAGGCGAAAAAGGTGCAGGATGCCTTCGAGTTATACCTGCTGCCGGAGCGACGTATTGGTTGGCGGGGTCCACGTGAGGTGACCGATGCGGTGCTAGGGCGGTCGCGCAAGATCGAGTGGGAGGCGATCCCCAACGAGCGGGATGCAGAGAAGCACTACAATTTCCGGATCAATGTCCCGGAGAGACGGCAGCTCTACCTCAGGCTTAAGGGTAGGCTGGCGTCAATTAATGATTTCAAAATGGCCGGAGACTACGATGCGGTCCTTCGTGTGCCCAGGTATCCCCATGAACTGAAGATCACCAATGAGGGCTCTGTGCTGGCCATGAGTGGTGAGCACAAGCTGGGACTGCTGAGCCGCAACCTGGAGGCGGTCAAGGTCAGAGTCGGAAGGGTGTTGCCCGGACAGATCAATCACCTGATTAGCCAGACCCGCGGCGATATCAGCGACCCGAGTTTCAGCAACTACCGTTTCGATGAGGAGAACCTGAGCGAGTACGACGAGCAGGAACTGGACCTGACGATGAACCATCCGAAGGAGGCCAACTATGCCGCCTTCGATCTGAGTCGTTATCTTAAGCAAGGTCCGGATTACGGTCTGTTTTTCGTCACCGTGGAGGGCTGGGACCCGGCCCGTAACCGGCGGGTTCATGGTGTTAAGGACGAACGCCTGATCCTGGTGACCGACCTGGGTCTTATCGTCAAGGACAACGCCGATAATTCCCACGACCTTTTCATCCAGTCGATCAACAATGGCAAGCCGGTGGCCAATGCCAAGGTTCAGTTGTTGGGCAAAAACGGTCTGCCGGTGATGAATGGTTATACTGACGGTGACGGTCATGCCTTCCTTCCCAGCACCAATGGCCTGGAGAAGGAGAAGGCGCCGACGGTCTATCTGGTTCGCCGCGGTAATGACCTGGCCTTCCTGCCGTTTAGCCGTGGCAGTCGGAAACTGAATTTCTCGCGCTACGATGTGGGCGGCCTGCACAGGCGAAACATGCAGGAAAACGCGCTGACCGCCTTTGTTTTTTCCGATCGCGGTATCTACCGTCCCGGGGACAAGGTCAACCTGGCCGCCATCGTTCGCCGCCAGGATATGAGCACGCCGCCGGCGATCCCGCTGGAGGTGGAGA
>JBEPXU010000131.1:0-6065 GCA_041641735.1 Ectothiorhodospiraceae bacterium | reverse complement strand
CTCGGTCTCAAAGACACCGTAGTGTTCGCCGACCAGCTGATGTACACCGGCTTCCGTAACGCGACCCGAGCCGGCGTCTCCTTCGGTGCTGATGACATGGTCATCCCGGAAGAGAAGGCCGAGATCCTGGCGCGCGCCGACGAAGAGGTGAAGGAGATCGAGAACCAGTATATCTCCGGTCTTGTTACCAACGGTGAGCGCTACAACAAGGTGGTCGATATCTGGTCCCACACCAACGACCAGGTCGCCAAGGCGATGATGGAGAAACTGGGTAAGGAAGAGGTCGTCGATAAGGATGGTAACCCTGCCAAGCAGGACTCTTTCAACTCCGTCTTTATGATGGCCGACTCCGGTGCGCGTGGTAGTGCCGCCCAGATTCGTCAGCTGGCCGGTATGCGTGGCCTGATGGCCAAGCCGGACGGCTCCATTATCGAGACGCCAATCACCGCGAACTTCCGCGAAGGTCTGTCGGTACTGCAGTACTTCATCTCCACTCACGGTGCGCGTAAAGGTCTGGCCGATACCGCGCTGAAGACCGCCAACTCCGGTTACCTGACCCGCCGTCTGGTCGACGTGGCTCAGGACCTGGTGGTGACTGAAGAGGATTGCGGTACCACCCACGGCATGCCGCTGCACTCCCTGATTGAGGGTGGTGATGTGGTCGAGCCGCTCTCCGAGCGCGTGCTGGGCCGTGTCACTGCCGAGGATGTACTGGTGCCAGGTACCGATGAGATGGCTATTCCGACCGGCACTCTGCTGGATGAGAAGATGGTGCAGCGTCTTGAAGAGCTCTCCATCGACCACCTTCTGGTCCGTTCCGCCATCACCTGTGAGACCCGCTACGGTGTCTGCGCCAAGTGCTACGGCCGTGACCTGGCCCGTGGTCACAAGGTCAACGTGGGTGAGTCGGTCGGCGTTATCGCCGCCCAGTCTATCGGTGAGCCGGGTACCCAGTTGACCATGCGGACCTTCCACATCGGTGGTGCGGCCTCCCGTTCCGCGGCAGTCAACAACATTCAGAACAAGATCAACGGTACTGCCCGCCTGCACAACATCAAGCTGGTGAAGCACGCCGACGGTCACAATGTAGCGGTTTCCCGCTCCGGTGAGTTGACCATCATTGATGAGAACGGCCGTGAGCGTGAGCGCTACAAGGTCCCTTATGGCGCCAAGATCGACATCAACGATGGCGGCAAGGTCAACGCCGGTGACATCCTCGCCACCTGGGACCCGCACACCCACCCGGTTGTGACCGAGATCGCCGGTTTCATTAAGCTGTCCGATTTCGAAGAGGGCGTGACCGTCAGCAAGCAGACCGACGAGGTTACAGGTTTGTCTTCTCTGGTCGTCATCGACCCGAAACAGCGCGGTTCCGGCGGCAAGGACAAGCGCCCGATGGTCAAGCTGGTCGACGCCGACGGCAACGACCTGATGATCCCGGGTACCGATGTGCCGGCCAGCTACTTCCTGCCGGGTGGCGCTATCGTCAACCTGACTGATGGTGCTGAGGTGAGTGTGGGCGAGGTCCTGGCGCGTATTCCGCAGGAGTCCTCCAAGACCCGTGACATCACCGGTGGTCTGCCCCGGGTTGCGGACCTGTTCGAGGCGCGTAAGCCGAAAGAGCCGTCCGTCCTGGCCGAGATCAGCGGTACCGTCAGCTTCGGTAAGGAGACCAAGGGCAAGCAGCGTGTGGTCCTCACACCGACCGACGGTTCGGATGCCCACGAGGAGCTGATTCCCAAGTGGCGTCACGTCACCGTGTTCGAGGGTGAACATGTGGAGAAGGGCGAGGTCATCGTCGAGGGTGAACCGAACCCGCACGATATCCTGCGTCTGCAGGGACCGGAGGCGTTGGCACAGTACATCGTCAACGAGGTACAGGATGTCTACCGCCTGCAGGGTGTAAAGATCAACGACAAGCACATTGAGGTTATTGTTCGCCAGATGCTGCGTAAGGCGGAGATCAAAACCCCGGGTGACAGCAAGTTCCTCACCGGTGAGCAGGTCGAGGTGGCTCGCATCCTGGATGAGACCGAGGTGCTGGAGAAGGAGGACAAAATGTCCGCGTCCTTCGAACGCATGCTGTTGGGTATCACCAAGGCATCGCTCGCTACGGAGTCGTTTATCTCTGCAGCATCCTTCCAGGAGACTACCCGTGTCCTTACCGATGCGGCGGTCACCGGCAAGCAGGACGCACTGCGAGGCCTGAAGGAGAACGTTATTGTGGGTCGTCTGATCCCGGCAGGTACCGGTCTGGCCTACCACAGTGAGCGTCGCCGTCAGAGCCAAAACTTTGAGGTCGCTGTTGAGGAAACCCTCAGTGAGGCCCCTGGTGTAGCGGAAGGTGAGTCTGGCGAATAGGCCTGACTTGACAGGTTGCCGCGTCAGCCCTTGACATAAGAGGCGCGCGGCCCTAGAATTCCGCTTCTTTTCCCCGCAGGCCGGTGATATGCCGGCCTGTGTTTATTTCTGTGCTGGAGCAAAGTAGGAATATGGCAACGATTAACCAGCTGGTAAGAAAGCCGCGCAAGCGCAAGGTAGGCAAGAGCAACGTGCCTGCTCTTGAGGCATGCCCGCAAAAACGTGGTGTTTGTACCCGTGTCTATACCACTACTCCGAAGAAGCCGAACTCTGCGATGCGTAAGGTTGCCCGTGTGCGCCTGACCAACGGCTTTGAGGTTACCTCCTACATTGGTGGTGAGGGTCACAACCTTCAGGAACACTCCGTGGTTCTGATTCGTGGTGGTCGTGTTAAGGACTTGCCGGGTGTTCGCTACCACACCGTTCGTGGTGCACTGGATACCTCCGGCGTTAATGACCGTCGTCAGGGCCGTTCCAAGTACGGCGCCAAGCGACCCAAGTCATAAAGACAGTTTTAGAGAGTAACTACGATGGCCAGAAGAAGAGTTGCAGCCAAGCGTGAGATTCTGCCGGATCCGAAATACGGAAACCGCACGCTTTCCAAGTTTATGAACATGATTATGCTCGATGGCAAGAAGTCCGTCGCCGAGAAGATCGTATACGGTGCCCTTGACCAGGTGGCAGATAAGTCCAAGGCCGATGCCCTGGAGGCGTTTGAGAAGGCGCTTTCCAATATCCGTCCGATGGTGGAAGTTAAGTCCCGTCGTGTCGGTGGTGCCACCTATCAGGTGCCGGTAGAGGTTCGCGGTGAGCGCGGTATGGCCCTGGCCATGCGCTGGCTGGTGGATGCGGCACGTAACCGTGGTGAGAAGTCCATGGGTATGCGTCTTGCCGGCGAGATTCTGGACGCTGTCGAGAGTCGCGGTTCTGCCGTTAAAAAGCGTGAAGACACACACCGCATGGCTGAAGCCAATAAGGCTTTTGCCCACTATCGCTGGTAAGCCGGAGACTGGGAGCTAGTCGTCGTGGCACGCAAGACACCAATCGAGCGCTACCGCAATGTCGGTATTATGGCGCACATTGATGCCGGCAAGACCACTACGACTGAACGAATCCTTTTCTACACCGGTGTGTCACACAAAATCGGTGAGGTGCACGACGGTGCTGCCACCATGGACTGGATGGAGCAGGAGCAGGAGCGGGGGATTACCATTACCTCTGCGGCAACCACCTGCTTCTGGGGCGGCATGGACCAGCAGTACCCGGAGCACCGGGTCAATATCATCGACACCCCCGGGCATGTCGACTTCACCATAGAGGTGGAGCGTTCCCTGAGGGTACTGGACGGCGCATGCGCCGTCTTCTGCGCTGTAGGTGGCGTGGAACCGCAGTCCGAAACGGTCTGGCGCCAGGCGAACAAGTATCATGTTCCGCGCATGGCCTTCGTTAACAAGATGGACCGTTCCGGCGCCGATTTTTTGCGCGTGGTCGAACAGATAAAGACCCGCCTCGGCGCGAACCCGGTTCCGCTGCAGTTGAATATCGGCGCTGAGGATGAGTTCAAGGGCGTTATCGACCTCATCCGCATGAAGGCCATCTACTGGAATGCCGATGATATGGGTGTCACCTACGAGCAGGTCGATATCCCGTCGGAGTTGCAGGCCAAGGCCGAAGAGCTGCGTGGTGAAATGGTCGAAGCCGCGGCCGAAGCCGATGAGGAGTTGATGGAGAAGTACCTGGAGTCAGGTGAGCTCTCCAATGACGAGATCAAGCGCGGTTTGCGCAAGCGGACACTGGCCAACGAGATTGTGCCGGTCCTTTGTGGCACCGCCTTTAAGAACAAGGGTGTGCAGGCGATGCTCGATGCGATTGTCGAGTTTATGCCTTCACCGGTGGATGTTCCGGCCATTCAGGGACATCTCGATGACGCAGAAGAGAGCATTGCCGAGCGTCATCCTGATGATAACGAGCCTTTTGCGGCGCTGGCATTCAAGATTGCCACCGACCCGTTTGTCGGCACATTGACCTTCTTCCGGGTCTACTCCGGTGTGATTAACACCGGTGATACCGTGTTAAATCCGGTAAAAGGGAAGAAAGAGCGTATTGGCCGTATCCTACAGATGCACGCCAATAGCCGCGAAGAACTCAAAGAGGTCCGCGCCGGTGACATTGCCGCCGCGGTTGGCCTCAAGGACGTCACAACAGGCGACACCCTTTGTGACACCAGTAATGTCATCACGCTTGAGCGGATGGAGTTCCCCGAGCCTGTCATCGCGGTCGCGATTGAACCGAAGACGCAGGCCGACCAGGAAAAGATGGGTGTTGCCCTGGGTAAACTGGCACAGGAAGACCCCTCATTTAGGGTACGCACCGATGAGGAGTCCGGTCAGACCATTATTTCCGGTATGGGTGAGCTGCACCTGGATATTATTGTCGACCGTCTTAAGCGTGAATTTAAGGTGGATGCCAACGTTGGTGCGCCCCAGGTCTCGTATCGGGAGACCCTGCGCAAGAGCGTCGAGGCCGAAGGCAAGTTCGTTCGCCAGTCCGGCGGGCGCGGGCAGTATGGTCATGTCTGGCTGCGCATTGAGCCGATGGAAGAGGGTGCCGGCTATGAATTCGTCAACGAAATCGTTGGCGGTGTTGTACCAAAAGAGTACATCCCTGCAGTAGATAAGGGGATTCAGGAGCAGATGGAGAACGGCGTAATCGGCGGTTTTCCCATGGTTGACGTGAAGGTCAGCCTGTATGACGGCTCCTATCATGATGTTGATTCCAACGAAATGGCCTTTAAAATCGCCGGCTCGATGGGATTTCGGGATGGCGCTCTTGAGGCCAACCCGGTACTGCTCGAGCCGATTATGAGGATTGAGGTTGTCACCCCCGAGGAGTATATGGGGGATGTTATGGGTGACCTGAATCGTCGACGCGGCATCGTGCAGGGTATGGACGATGGCGTGTCCGGCAAGGTTATCCGCGCCGAAGTGCCACTGGCCGAGATGTTTGGCTATGCCACTGACCTGAGGTCGGCAACCCAGGGTCGGGCAACCTACTCTATGGAGTTTGCCAAGTACGCGGAGGCGCCAGGCAGCGTCGCCGATGCGGTGATCAAGAAGGTTTCTTGACAGTTTTCAGCATATTTTAGATTACGAGGTAATTGTCGTGTCCAAGGAAAAATTTGAACGTACGAAACCGCACGTAAACGTAGGCACCATCGGTCACGTAGACCATGGTAAAACCACGCTGACCGCGGCTCTGACCAAATGTATGGCCGAGGCCCACGGCGGTGAAGCGCGCGCCTTCGACCAGATCGACGGCGCACCGGAAGAGCGTGCCCGTGGTATCACCATCGCCACCGCGCACGTCGAGTACGAGTCTGATACCCGTCACTACGCGCACGTTGACTGCCCCGGCCACGCCGACTACGTCAAGAACATGATCACCGGTGCCGCGCAGATGGACGGTGCGATTTTGGTCGTGTCCGCTGCTGACGGTCCGATGCCGCAGACCCGTGAGCACATCCTGCTGTCCCGCCAGGTCGGCGTACCGTTTATCGTTGTCTACCTGAACAAGGCGGACATGGTTGATGACGAGGAGCTGCTGGAGCTGGTCGAGATGGAAGTGCGTGAGCTGCTGAGCTCCTACGACTTCCCGGGCGACGACACTCCGGTTATCACCGGTTCCGCGCTCAAGGCGCTGGAAGG
>JBEPXU010000130.1:0-6090 GCA_041641735.1 Ectothiorhodospiraceae bacterium | reverse complement strand
AGCAAGGTAGAATTCGTTGTGGTTCAGTGCCTGTTTAAACGGCTGGGTCCAGTGCATATCCTCATGCAGGTGCTGCAGGATGCCATCTTCCTGATTATAGCCGTGCACCGCATTTCCACCCCGGCTCTTGGCTACGTAGCAGGCCTGTTCGGCGCGCGCCAGTGCCTGGCTTGCGCTGGTGAAAGTCTCTGAATGGAGGGTTGTGATACCGATACTTATGCTGATGTGATAGGCGATCTTTTCCCCATCGGGTTCGAGCTCCGCGATGGTTCGCCGCAGGTGATCGGCAGTGCTCATAATATCGGCATCATCCCGGCAGGCCAACAGCACGGCAAACTCGTCGGACCCGAGCCGGGCGATAGTGGCTTCGTCCGGCAGCGTATTGCGCAGGTGCCCGGCCACCGTCTGAAGAAGGAAATTGCCACTGCCATGCCCGGTGGCATCGTTATGCAGTTTGAAACGATCGAGATCGAGGTAGAGCAACGCGTAGGGTGATTGCTGCCTGTTCGACGATATCACCTCCTCGAGTCGCCTTTCGAAGACGGAACGATTCGCAAGGCCGGTCAGTTCATCATGGGCGCTCAGGTAGTCGAGGCGAGCCTCTATATGGCGGTGTTGATCCATGCGGCTGCTGAAGGCGCTCTCCTGTTCGAGTCGCTTCCGTCGCTCCATCAGAAGCTTGATGGTCAGCTGCAGGCGCCAAAGTGTGTCCTGGGTGAAGAATTTACGGTTCGGGGTATGGATGATATCCAGGCAGTTCTCGGTACCGTCAATCGTATCCATGTGTTGGCCGTAAATGACAAGCACCACCCCGAGAACGGCCTCCTCGGCCAACGGTTGGAAGCGCAGGCAGTGTTCAACGAGCAGCGCGTCGAGGTTTTCCGCAACAAGGAGAACAAGGGCCGGATTAATTCCGTCGTGGCAGAGATTCCTGTGCACATTTGTGGGCAGGCTGTCGAGCCCGTCCACGGCTTCCACCCGAGGCAGGCCTGCCGCGGTCAGCGGTTGGCTTAACCACTCGGTATCTCCCTGTTGTATATCGACAATATAAACAGGGGTGTCCATGAGCAGCCAAGACGTTTTATGAAAGTGGTCCTGTTCCACACTTAACCCGATTGTCGTTATTATTGGCTTAAGTCTACACGCGCGGCACTTGAGGATAAGATAAAGTCATCACACTCCTGGTATTTTTCGTCCCTATAAATGAAGGGGATAAAGTAGGTCCTTGCCATGCGGTGGTGGCGCAACGGAAGGCCGAGCTGTTCCTTTGGCTGCCAGATAGCTAGAATTTCCCTAAGCCCTATATGTAGAAGCCTTATCTGTTATGAACCTCGATACATTGACCCAGACGATTGCCCTGCTTGCCGCGGCGGTTTTGATCGTGCCGTTATTTCAGTTTCTGCGTCTCGGGACGGTGCTCGGGTTCCTGGCTGCGGGGATGGTGATCGGTCCAGCCGGTTTGGGCTTTATCGTTGAGGTGGATGAGATACGGGGGCTGGCTGAACTGGGCGTGGTCTTCTTACTTTTTATTATCGGTATTGAACTGAAGCCTTCGCGTCTGTGGCTGATGCGAAAGCAGGTGTTCGGTATGGGCTCGGTACAGGTCATTGCCACTGGTGCGGTGCTGACGTTGGTCATTGCCGCACTCGGTATTGAGGTGCCGGTTGCGCTGTTGCTTGGGCTGGGTCTGGCGCTGTCATCGACAGCGTTTGTTCTGCAGTTGTTGACCGAACGCCGTGAGTTGGGCGCCAGCCATGGCCGTGCTGCCTTTGCCATTTTATTGCTGCAGGACCTGGCGGTGGTGCCGCTTCTGGCACTGGTTCCCATGCTGGCCAATCCGGAAACCTCGCTCAGTGGCGATGTGGGGATCGCTGTACTGGAATCCGTCGCAATGGTGTTCGCGGTTATTCTGGTGGGGCGATACCTGCTGCGGCCCGTACTGCATCAGGTGGCAACCCATGGTTCGCAGGAGATATTTCTGGCGACCGGTTTGCTGCTGGTGTTGGGCACCGCGTTGTTGATCGAGCATGCCGGAATGTCGATGGCAATGGGGGCGTTTCTTGCCGGCCTGTTGATTGCAGACTCGGAGTTTCGTCACCAGATCATGGCCGACATCCAGCCGTTTCGCGCCATTTTGCTCGGTCTGTTCTTTATGAGCGTGGGCATGGCCGTGGATGTCGGTGTGTTTTTGGCCTCACCGCTGCGTATCGTTGCCCTGGTGCTGGGGCTTTTGCTGATCAAGGCGGCGGTACTGTGGGGCGTGACACGGGCCTTCGGCGTGGGTCGTGTTGCCTCACGGCGTACGGCGCTGCTATTGGCCCAGAGTGGTGAGTTTGGTTTTGTACTGTTCGGGGCCGCACTGCATGCCGGACTGTTCGGCAGCCCCCTCTATCAGGAGGCAATCCTGGTGGTGGCGTTAAGCATGGTGCTTACTCCCCTGCTGGCGTTGCGTAAAAATCGTGGCAGTGAGGTTCTAGAACAGGAGGAGCTTGAACCGTCGATGCATGCGGACAGTATCGCGGATACTCCCGAGGTAATCATCGCCGGTTTTGGGCGCATGGGGCAGCGTATTGCCACCCTGATGAGTGAGGCGGGGGTGAGTTATGTGGCCATCGAGCAACGACCGAACCTGGTTGCGCGGGGGCGGCAAAAGGGGTTTTCCGTCTACTATGGCAATGCGGCGCAGCCGGATGTGCTGGAAAGCGCCGGTGTGGCAGAGGCCAGGATGATGGTGGTTGCCGTGGATAATGCCGATGTGGTGGAACACCTGGTTAAATCCGTTACCCGTCTCTACCCAAGCTTGCCTCTCTTTGCCCGCGGGCATAGCCACTCCCGCTGCGCACACCTGTTGCAAGAGGGGGCAGCAGGGGTCGTCTCAGAGAACCTGGAGGCCAGCCTGCAACTTGCCAGATTTTCCCTCCGGGCGGCCAATATCGATGAGGGGCAGGTCGAGCTGATGCTTGAAGATTATCGGCGGGAGTATTACGACGAATTGGTACAGCGTGAAGGGGCCGGGGATTGAAAGCGCTCACTGGCGATAGCACCATAGGAAGCGAGAAACTGAAGCGGTAACAGGACATGGAACATCAATTTTGGCTTGAGCGATGGGAACAGAATCAGATCGGCTTTCACCAGGCCGAGATCAACCGTTATCTGAGCGAACACTGGCAACAGCTGGGTTTGCCGGATGGAGCGCCGGTGTTTGTCCCGCTGTGCGGCAAAAGCCTGGATATGCTGTGGTTGCGCGAACAGGGACATGCGGTTCTGGGGATCGAATTAAGCGAGAAGGCGGTATCTGCCTTTTTTGAGGAGAACGACATCGCCGCTGAGGTACAGCGGGAGGGAAGTTTCAGCATCTATACGGGCGAAGGGTTGCGCCTGTTGAGCGGTGATTTCTTTGCGCTCAAAGCGGATGACCTGAACGGTATTCATGCCGTCTACGATCGGGCCGCGCTCATTGCACTGCCATCAACGATGCGCCAGCACTACGCTCAGCATATGGCGAAGCTGTTGCCGACCGGTGCGCGTATCCTGCTGGTGACCATGGAGTATCCGGAAGGTGCGCTGGAGGGGCCACCTTTCAGTGTCGAGGAGACGGAGGTTAACGCCCTGTTTGGTGAACACTTCACGGTTGAGCGTCAGGCGGTATGGGAGGGGGCCGAAGGGCCCCGTGGTGTGGCTGTGACGGAGAAGGTCTATACCCTTAGCCGACGCTAGGTTTGCGACAGCACTCCAGACTCCTTACTATTCGGCATTTCCCATAAGAGTAACGGGGACGCCAAGAGAATGACGCTGTACCCCGGTTGTCCGCGCCTTTTGTGGTCGTTCGGTTTTGGCCTGTTCACCCTGATTGCTACCCCGCTTACCCTGGCCGCCGAGGACGCTCAGCTGGAGCTGTGGTTTGAGGGAGAGTCTGCAGCCAGCGGCTTAGGGCCAATGGTGAAGTCCGTCGGATAAGGCCATAGACGCTGTAAAAACGTGTGACACACTCTACAGTTTCAGACTGTACAGCGAACAGAGTCAGGGTCTATACTCTGTGAAAAATGGATAACCAACAAGGAAGGCTGGTTAATGATTATCAAGGATCTGGATGAGCAGGCAGCGGAACTCGCGACCATCGGTCGACTACTGATGTGTACACCTGCAGGGAGCACGAATCACGCTCTGGAGACCGAGCGTGACGCCATTCTTCATGCGCTGGAACACGAGCGCGACTCTACATCAAAGCTTGATACTTACTTCGACCAAAGTTCGGAATGGGCCCTGATCCACGATCTACGTTTGGAAATGGGTGAGCACAAGGTGCACTTCCAACATCTTTTGATTGGACGTCACCTGGATATCTATGTCATCGATACCAGCTACTATTACTGTGGACTTGAGATAGGTCCGGGTGGCGCTGTTCAGTGCCGGCACGACTGTCCCATAGAACAGAAGATGTCGCCGCGCGAATTCAACCGAAAAAAGCTCCGTTTTCTCTCTGAGTATCTGCGCAATAACGGTTTGTTACCTAAGCGTATGGGCGTAGCGATAAGGCCGCGATTCCACAGCCTGCTTCTGGTTGCCTCGGAAACCAGGCTGGAACTGGCTGGCAGTGAGCAGATCAGCAACGCCGCAATTGTCTGTGCCGACAGGCTAGCTGAATGGTTTACTTCGGTCGCAGAACCCACCGGCATCGCCGCCCTTGCACGTAAGGCCAAACAGATCTCCGTGGATGAACTGCGTGCAATATCGAACAAGCTGGCACAGCGGCACCTTCCGCGGTCGATCGATTATGTCGCACGGTATCGCTCTTTGCAGCAGGATAAGAAAGAGACCGGGCTCTGTGAACATTGTCAGCAGCCTCTGGATTCGCAGGGTGTGCAGAAGCAGGGTCTGGGTGAATATTGCTATGCCTGCCAAAGAGACTTGCTTGATATGGCAAACTACCCCGCCTAGCACTACAGGTGATAGCTGCTTTCAATGTTTTCGCGTGTCAACACTCCATAGACTCGCGGGATGCCGGGCACGGTCAGTCGGGTGACGAAAAGTGCCTCGGCATCGCTTTCTGCGATGAGTTGTTCACGCGCATCCTGTAACGAACTTTGGAAGTCGATAGCCTTTGCCTGAAAACGGTTGGCCGGCAACCCTGCCAGGTCGACACGCTCATCCTGCGGGAGATCTTTCACGGCAATGGCAATATCCACCGCAGCGAGAAGCTCAGGTGGTTCATCTTTCTCCCGCAGCACTATCCAGCGGGGTGACTCTTTTAAGGACTCCTCCAGCTCCGTTCTTTCAATATAGCGCGGCAGTGAAACGAAACTGCGGTCCATAACAGCGCCAACGCCAATGCGGCGAAGGGATTGGGCGATGGGATCATTGCGGTAATCCCTGCCCATGCTGCGCAAAATGGCAAGATACATCGATTCGCGACCAAAAAAGTGACCGCTCGTCAGGGTGGAGGCGATCACCACGAGCATGCCGGGAAAGATGATATGAGGATTACCGGTTAACTCGAGGATGGCGATCAGGCCGGCCAGCGGGGCCTGCAACGTACCGGCCATCATCGCCCCCATTCCGAGCAGTACAAAAAATGAGGTCGATGAGTCGGCGACCAGACCCATATGGTGCGCGATGTAGGAAAATGCCCCGCCGAAGGCGGCCCCCACCACAAGCGCGGGGCCGATTAGCCCGCCGGGGATCCCCAGACCGACCGCGGCGGTACTGGCCAGGAGTTTGAATACCACGATAGCGAACATCAACCACAGGACGACTTCCACCTGGATCAGGCGGTTGACGGTGTCATAGCCGATGCCCATGATCTCGGGCAGAAATAGCCCGATAGTGCCGATTAAAAAGCCGGCAAGCAGACCGCGCAGCCAGACCGGAATAGTGGCGGAAGCATTGGTTATCCCGCGCAGCAGGCGGATAAACAGGCCCGAGATCACGCCGATCATGATCCCCAGCAACAGGATAAGGGGTAGCTCCTGCAGCGATGCCAGGGAGAGCCTGGGGACCGAGAAGGCCAGGTCGTTGCCAAAGACCAGTTGCGACAACACCGTTGCACTGACCGCCGCCAGCAGAACCGGGGCAAAGGCGGCCACCGTGTAC
>JBEPXU010000129.1:0-6167 GCA_041641735.1 Ectothiorhodospiraceae bacterium | reverse complement strand
GCGATGAATCCATTCCATTTCACGGTGATGGCGTGCGACGGCCTTATCGTTATCGTCGGCCACATGAACGCGATTACGCCCCGCCTCCTTGGCAACATAACAGGCGGCATCGGCAAGACTGAGTACATCGATAATCGACCCGCCGTTTGCTGTGATCGGTACAACACCGATGCTTACACCAACCTCGAAAATACGATCCTTCCAGGTGAAACGGAATTCGCGTATTTCCCGTCGAAGCTTATCGGCGATCTCAGCGGCCTTATTCAGGTGGCAGTCCATTAGCAACAGGCCGAACTCATCCCCGCCAAGGCGAGCCAGGGTATCATGCTCACGGATTGTCTCCTTGAGCATCTGGGCAAGCTGACTCAATAGTTCATCGCCCGCACGGTGACCACTGGTGTCATTGACGACCTTGAACTGATCGAGGTCCATGTAAAAAAGAACATGATGCCTGTCGGCACTACGCGCTTCGCGAATGGCCAGTTCCAGTCGCTTTTCAAATTCCCGACGGTTGTACAGCCCCGTGAGCATATCGTGACTGGCCTGAAAACTAAGCTGGCGAGCCATACCCATCACTTCGGTAATATCGTGTAGCACCAGGACTACCCCGACAATCTCATCCTCGCTCGAGCGCATCGGTGCGGCAGTGATATTGATGGTGAACTGCGTACCGTCACGGTGAGTGAGAATGCCATCATCGGCATGCATCATGGTACTGTCGCGGTGGAGTATCAGCTCAACCAGGTCGTGCAACTCATGGCCGGTGGCCTCATTGATAAGCTTCAGCACTTCCATGTAGTGGCGGCCGCGCACATCCACTGCGTCACAGTCCAGCAGACGTTCAGCGACAGGATTCAGGTATTCGATATTTCCCCGGATATCGGTCGTTACCACACCATCACCGATCGACTCCAGTGTCACCAGGGCACGTTGTGTCTCTTTCTCCAGCGCCTGTTCGGCCTGCTTGAGTTGGGTAATGTCACGGGAGTTGCCTTCGACACCGGCTATTTCACCGTCCTCATCAAAATAGTAGTGCGCATTGGTCGATGCCCAGACGATAGAACCATTCTTGTGGCGTAGTGGCACAACATAATTTCGCACTACCCCATTATTTCGCTGCAGAGCATCAAGGAAGCTCTGACGGCCATTCGGCTCGACATAATATTTCTCCAAAGGGGTACCAAGGAGTTCACGCGTCGAATAACCAAGGGACTGCTCAACCATGGCGGTTATGTATATCAGCACCCCATCGAGATTCGTGCGATAGAAGGTATCCTGCATGTTGTACAGAATATTGTTCAACTCACGCTCTGATGCGCGCAGCTTATCCTCAACCTGATAATGGTGTTCCAGCAAACGACGATACTCGTTGGTCAATACACCAAGCTCATCGGTCGACTGGGAACGTAGCCGCTTCAGGTCCAGGTGACAGGGTTCAACTCCCTGCTGCAACAGATCGACCAACGGACCCAGCGACTGGGAAAAACTTCGTACAAAAAGCAGACTGCCAGCAACGGCCACAACCTCAAGTGTCAACCACACAATAAAGGTTTCCGAGGTGAAATAACCGGTGCGCGCCCAGTAGTATTGCACCAGCATGGTGTCAATGAGCAGAGGGACGAGTGAGCCGATAAGAAAGACCTTCATGCGAAGGGTAATATGCGCCTCACCAAATACGCCGCCCGACAGTACACGGCCGAATAGATCGATGGCCATGAAAAAAATGGGGAGGCCGATCAAGATGGAAACAATGAGCGCGACCAGATGAATCCGGAACCAGTCGATCGCCTGGGGATGAAAACCGAACAGGTCCGTTGCTGTTAGCATCACGATATTGGGCGCCAGCAGCAGTGTCAGGAGGAAAAGCCCCCAGAAGTGCAGCGGGAACGCCCGTATTCTTATGACGGCTTCTCGCTGTGCCATGTGGTCGTTTGTTTCAAGATAACGGACGATCGGTTTGGCGAAACGATAAAAATAGATCGCGGAGAAAAGTATCGTTGTGAGAATAAAAAGCTGAAGCGGCCAGCTGAGCATAATGGCCAGGACATCCTGGAAACTAAAGATGTCGACAAAGGCAATAAACACCATTCCGACCGCAGGGGGAAGAACCCAGGCCAGCAGAACGAAACCGAGAAATTGTTGTAAGAACTTATTAGTCGGCAATGATTCAATTACCTTTTAACGTGGAACGCCGTCCCTGGCCGGTCCCACTTTCATTTATTTATTTCTTTTAGCGCCGATACGAAGTCGCAGGGCATTAAGTTTAATAAAGCCCTCGGCATCCTTCTGGTCATAGGCTCCGGCATCGTCCTCGAAGGTAGCAATCGACTCGTCGAACAAGGAATCCTTCTCGGACTTGCGCCCGGCAACAATGACGTTGCCCTTGTAGAGCTTCACCCGCACGGTACCGTTGACGTGCTCCTGGGTTTTGTCGATGGCCGCCTGCAGCATCTCGCGCTCCGGGCTCCACCAGTAACCGTTGTAGATGATCTCCGCATAGCGCGGCATCAACTCATCCTTCATGTGCGCCGCACCCCGGTCCAGGGTCAGGGATTCCATTGCCCGGTGCGCCTTGAGCATTACAGTACCGGCCGGGGTCTCATAACAGCCACGGGACTTCATGCCCACATAGCGGTTCTCCACCAGGTCGTCGCGGCCGACGCCGTTATCGCCTGCAACCTTGTTCAGGTACTCCATCACGGTGGCCGGGCTCATCGCCTCGCCGTTGATGGCGACAATATCACCCTTCTCGTAGGTCAGCTCCAGGTAGGTGGGCTCGTCCGGGGCCTTCTCCGGGGCGACGGACCAGCGCCACATATCCTCTTCCGGCTCATTCCACGGGTCCTCAAGGATGTCACCCTCGTAGGAGATATGCAGCAGGTTGGCGTCCATGGAATATGGCGACTTCTTGCTCTGCTTGGCAAAGTCAATCTCAATGCCGTGGTCCTGGGCATAGGCCATCAGTTTTTCGCGGGAGTTGAGGTCCCATTCGCGCCACGGGGCGATAACCTTGACATCGGGCATCAGGGCATAGGCACCCAGTTCGAACCGAACCTGGTCGTTCCCTTTGCCGGTAGCACCGTGCGAGATGGCATCGGCACCGGTCTCCTGTGCAATTTCGACCAGGCGCTTGGCGATCAACGGGCGGGCAATGGAGGTACCGAGGCGATACTCCCCCTCATACATAGCGTTGGCGCGGAACATGGGGAAGACGAAGTCACGGGCAAACTCCTCGCGCATATCGTCGATATAGATCTCCTTAACGCCCGCCGCCTGGGCCTTGGCACGGGCCGGTTCGACCTCCTCGCCCTGGCCGATATCGGCGGTAAAGGTCACTACTTCGCAGTCGTACTCATCCTGCAGCCATTTGAGGATAATGGAGGTATCCAGACCACCGGAATAGGCAAGAACCACTTTTTTGACGTCAGACATGAAAACTCCCGATTGAAAAAGCTCCGCCCCGGCGGAGCCGCGGCCACTACAAAACAAGAAGATTAGTATACCTGAGAGGAGTGGTCGCTGACCATTTCATCCCCCTATCCTCCATCGAGAACAACACCGTCGATTTTAGGGACTAGAGCGCCGCGCCTTCGCCTCCAGGTAGAAAGGCATCATCTTATCGGCCAGCTTGCGCAACGTCTCCTGGCGGTTGCCGGGACTGGGGTGGGTGCTCAGGAACTCAGGCGGATTGGAGCCGCCGAGCTTGCCCATCTTCTGCCACAGGGTCACCGCGGCACGGGGGTCGTAACCGGCCTTGGCGGCAAGCTCAATACCAATACGGTCCGCCTCGGACTCGGCAGTCCGGCTATTGGGTAACTGGATGGCCAGGGTTGCGGCAACCGCACCGGCGGTCGCAGCCACGCCGGGCCGGTCACTCGATGCGCTGAGGACACCAATACCCAGCGATGTGGCCATGGCGATCGACATCTTTTCAGCCGTGTGATTGGCCAGGGCATGTGATATCTCGTGCCCCATCACCTGTGCCAGCTCATCATCGGTGGGCTGGATCTTCTCAAGCAGACCGGTATAGACCGCCATCTTGCCCCCGGCCATACACCAGGCATTGACCTGCTCGTCATCGTCGATGACCTTTACCTCCCAGTCCCAGTTGCGCGTTGCGGGGCGCATCTTCTCGGCCTGCCTGACCAGATCCCGGGTAATCCTGTCGACACGGCCGGTGACCGCAGGGTCTGTAACCAGCTTCCCTTCCTTGTCGAGCTTACCCACCGTCTCCACATAGGCCTCTTTGGAGTAGGCGATCGCCTGATCCTCCGAGACCAGCATCAGCTGTGAACGACCGGTCGGCGAGGTGGCACAGGCCGTCAGCACAAGCGCCAACAGCCCGGTGAAGAGGGAGCGTCCCTGAATGATTCGATGCATCATCTTGACCCTTTCTTTCGGCAACAACAGAAAACGAGATACTGAGGATAAAACATAGGTCGGGCCGTGGATAGCGTCCAGAGAGGACGACGGTCATACCACATAAAAAAAGGGGCGCCGTTGCGCCCCTTCTTCATTCCCTACATCGTCGGCTGGAACTCCGACGGGTCCTGCTCGGCCATATGCTCGTAGGTATGCCAACGCAGGTCCAGCGACTCCTGGGCCAGTTGCATCAGGCGCTTGGCCTCATCCGGATTGCTCTTCTGCAGGAGCTTGTAGCGCTGTTCTGCGTAGGCAAACTCCTCCAGCTTGATGCTAGGTGCCGTCGAATCGAGGATGAACGGCTTGCGTCCGGCCTTGCGCAGGTCCGGGTTGTAGCGGATCAACGGCCAATAGCCCGACTCGACCGCCTTCTCCTGCTGATCCAGCCCATTGCGCAGGTCGATACCGTGCGCGATACAGGGGCTGTAGGCGAGGATGATGGACGGTCCCGGATAGGCCTCCGCCTCGCGCATCGCCTGCAGCGTCTGCTGCGGGTTGGCGCCAAAGGCGACTCGGGCGACGTAGACATTGCCGTAGGAGATCGCCTGTAACGCCAGGTCCTTCTTGGTCACCGCCTTACCGGCGGCGGCAAACTTGGCAGTTGCCGCGATTGGGGTCGATTTGGAGGCCTGGCCACCGGTGTTGGAGTAGACCTCGGTGTCGAGCACCAGTACGTTGATGTTGCGGCCGGAAGCCAGCGCGTGGTCAAGACCGGCCGAACCGATGTCGTAGGCCCAGCCGTCACCGCCCACCAGCCAGACCGAGCGGCGAACCAGGTGGTCGGCCACGGTCAGCAGCGCCTTGGCGCGCGGATCATCAATATCCTTGAGGCGACGCTTGAGCTCGTGTACCCGATCGCGCTGCTTGGCCATCTGGGTGCCGATCTCCTGATCGGTATCCATCAGCGAGTCGATGAAATTCTGCTCAAAGTGATCGGTCATACCCGCCAGCATATGCTTGGCCATGGCGGTCTGCTGGTCGGCGGAGACACGCATGCCCAGACCGAACTCGGCGTTGTCCTCGAACAGGGAGTTGGACCAGGCCGGACCGCGACCGTCCTTGTTCACCGACCATGGGGTCGCCGGCAGGTTACCGCCGTAGATGGACGAACAGCCGGTGGCGTTGGCCACCAGCAGGCGCGGACCGAACAACTGGGTCAGCAGGCGTACATACGGGGTCTCACCGCAGCCGGCACAGGCACCGGAGAACTCGAACAGCGGTTCGAGGAACTGGGCACCGCGCACCGAGGAGAAGTTGACCGTGGCACGGCGGTTGACCGGAATGGTCTCGAAGAACTCGATGTTCTTCTTCGCATCCTCGAGGAAGGGCGCCTTATCGGCCATGTTGATCGCCTTGCGCGACTTGTCGTTGAGATCGTAGGCCGGGCAGGCCTCGACGCACAGACCGCAACCGGTGCAGTCCTCTGCGTAGATCTGCAGGGTGTAGCGGGTCTCAGGGAAACCGCGCGCGGTCACCTGGGCCGACTCAAAGCTGACCGGTGCCTGCTGCAGGGTATCCTCGTGATAGAAACGGGCGCGGATAACACTGTGCGGGCAGACGAAGGAGCAGTTACCGCACTGGATGCAAACCTCCGGTTCCCACTTCGGAATGAAGTCGGCGATATTGCGCTTCTCCCAGCGGGCAGTGCCACTGGGGTAGGTACCGTCCACCGGAATCATGGAGACCGGCAGGTCGTCGCCGTGACCGGCCAACATCGGTGCGGTCACCTCCTGCACGAACTTCGG
>JBEPXU010000128.1:0-6183 GCA_041641735.1 Ectothiorhodospiraceae bacterium | reverse complement strand
AACGTTGTGCCCCGGAATCCCTAATCAAGGCCGCCGATGAGGCGTTGTATCGGGCCAAGAAAAATGGCCGTAATCGTGTCGAATTGACTACGGAGCATCTCTAGCGATCACTGTTTAGTGAGCATCAGGTATTTGCGTTTGCTTAGCGGGGAAATTGATGAAAATTGCCTCATGGAATGTCAATTCACTCAATGTCAGGCTGTCGCAGGTGCTACAGTGGCTTGAGGCAGAACAGCCGGATGTGCTGGCACTGCAGGAGACGAAGCTGACGGATGAGAAATTTCCCGTTGCCGAGATCGAGGCGGCGGGTTACCACGCGGCCTATTCCGGCCAGAAGACCTATAACGGGGTGGCGCTGCTGGGAGAGGCCCTCCGATCATGCCCCGGTGATCGCTGAATTCGTTTAAAAACAGTTCAAAGTTAAAAGTTTTAAGTTCATAGAGGCGCATGTCTATATCTGTGCGAACCGATACGCGATCGGCGTACTACCCAGGTATCATCCCTTGAACCTTGAGCTTCCAATCACAACCAGTTGGTCAGCATGATGCCGACACCGATGCGGTTATTGTAGTGGTTGTAGTCGATCAGTGACTCACCATAGCCATTGAAGACCTGCACATAACCGCGTAACCGTTCGTTCAGTGGGAAGGTGTAGTCAAACTGTACCGCGCCGCGGTTGTCGCTTTGCAGATTATTGCGCAGCATCAGACCGAAGGTATGCCCCTCATATTTCTCCAGCATGTGCAGCTCGAAATTCCCCATATAGTCTTCGATGTCGGGATTATCGTCGTCGCCCTCCGGTTCCGGGATGCGCCACCATGGCTGCAGGCTGGCGTAGAAGTTGCCGTGTTCGGCCACCAGCTGCAGCATCACCCGGTTCCAGCTACGGGATAGCGGGGCGCTGCGCCCATTGGATTGATGATTCAGCGAGATGCCAGCCAGTCGCAGGTTGAATCCGAGAATCTTTTTCTTCATCGGGAAGCTGAGCATCAGCTCCGGTTCGTAATTGGATTCGCGAAAGGGTGAGGAGGAGCTGCCGTTATAGGCCTGCCAGTAGGATTGCTGGGTATAGCCGAAGGAGAAGTTGCCCTTGCCGAAGAGGACGTTTTGCACCAGCGGCACTTTGAAACTGAACTGGTATTTAATCTCATTCGGTTCCGGTTTTAATTCACTGCCCGCATCGAGGTAGGGCTGTGAATTGGGGTTGTCGTTGTAGGCCAGGGGCAGGATATAGGTCGGACGGTGCGGGGTGATGGCAAAGGGGTTCTCCCGAACCTGCCACTCCAGTACCAGGCGCCGGTCGATGGCCGAGCCGCTCTCCGGCTCCTCGGCAAACAGCGATCCGCTGAGGAGCAACAGAATCAATAAGGTAAGATACTTCCGCATGTGATGCGCCATTAGGGTGGTTATCGGCAGTTTGCCACGAAGGCATTGTAGAACACAGCGCAGCGGGGTGGTACGGTCCGGTTTGCCTCCGACATCGGCTCCACGCATAATTCACCGCAATTCCAACGAGACAGGCGGCTATGAAATACAAGGACCTGCGCGATTTTATCCAGCAACTCGAGGCCCGCGGCGAGCTAAAACGCATCGGTACCGAGGTCGATCCCAATCTGGAGATGACTGAGATCGCGGATCGCACCCTGCGCGTCGGCGGCCCGGCGCTGCTGTTCGAGAATCCCAAAGGGTCCGATATCCCGCTGTTGGCCAACCTCTTCGGCACCCCGGAGCGGGTGGCGCTGGGCATGGGCGAGGAGTCGGTTGAGGCCCTGCGCGAGGTGGGGAAACTGCTGGCCTACCTCAAGGAGCCGGAGCCGCCCAAGGGGCTCAAAGACGCCATCGGCAAGCTGCCGGTGTTCAAGAAGGTCCTCCACATGTCACCCAAGGTGGTGAAGAAGGCTGCCTGTCAGGAAGTGGTGATGGAAGGCGACGAGGTGGACCTTGGCAAGCTGCCGATCCAGACCTGTTGGCCGGGCGATGTCGGCCCCCTCATTACCTGGGGATTGGTGGTCACCAAGGGCACCCGTAAGCCGCGGCAGAATCTCGGTATCTATCGCCAGCAGGTGATCGCGAAGAACAAGGTCATCATGCGCTGGCTCTCCCATCGCGGCGGCGCGCTCGATTTTCGCGACTGGCAGGAAAAAAATCCGGGCGAGCCCTTTCCCATCGCCGTGGCCCTTGGCGCCGATCCGGCCACCATTCTCGGTGCGGTCACCCCCGTGCCCGACAGTCTCTCCGAATACGCCTTTGCAGGACTTTTGCGCGGCGGCAAGACCGAGGTGGTCAAATGCATGGGCAGTGAGCTGCAGGTGCCGGCCTCGGCCGAGTTCGTGCTGGAGGGTTATCTCCACCCCGGCGAGGAGGCGGACGAGGGGCCGTTCGGCGACCATACCGGTTATTACAACGAGGTGGAGCGCTTCCCGGTCTTTACCATCGAGCGCATCACCCATCGTAAGGACCCGATCTACCACTCCACCTACACCGGTCGCCCGCCCGACGAGCCGGCGGTGCTGGGGGTGGCGCTGAACGAGGTCTTTGTGCCGATTCTGCAGAAGCAGTTTCCGGAGATCGTCGACTTCTACCTGCCGCCCGAGGGTTGCTCCTACCGCCTGGCGGTGGTGGCGATTCGCAAACAGTACCCGGGCCACGCCAAGCGGGTGATGCTGGGGGTGTGGTCCTTCCTGCGCCAGTTTATGTACACCAAGTACGTCATCGTGGTGGACGAGGACATCAACACCCGCGACTGGAAGGATGTGATATGGGCTATGACTACGCGCATGGACCCGGTGCGCGACACCACCATGTTGCAGAACACGCCGATCGACTATCTCGATTTTGCCTCGCCGGTTTCCGGCCTGGGCTCGAAGATGGGCCTCGATGCCACCAATAAGTGGCCGGGCGAGACCGAACGCGAATGGGGCGAGCCCATTGTGATGGACGAGGCGGTGAAAAAACGTATTGATGAAATCTGGGATGAACTGGGGATAGAGTGATGTCAGAGAAGCAATCAACCAGGGCGATAATCGCCGACCTTTTTGCCAAAAACCGCAAGTGGGCCGAGTCCATCCTTGAGGAAGATGCCAGCTTCTTCGAGCGCCTGGCGCAGCAGCAGAATCCCGACTACCTCTGGATCGGCTGTGCCGACAGCCGTGTGCCGGCCAACGAGATCCTGGGTATGTTGCCGGGCGATATTTTCGTGCACAGAAATGTGGCCAATGTGGTCGTGCACACCGACCTCAACTGTCTATCCGTAATGCAGTTTGCGGTGGATGTACTCAACGTCAAACATATTATCATTACCGGCCACTATGGCTGCGGCGGGGTCAAGGCGGCGGTGGAAAAGCCGAAGCTGGGCCTCATTGATAACTGGTTGCGCCATATTCAGGACGTGCAGTCCAAACATACCGCCTGCCTGCAGCCGCTGCAGGGAAATCCGGTGTTGGTGGACCGCATGTGCGAGCTCAACGTTATCGAACAGGTGATCAATGCGGCGCAGACCACGGTGGTGCAGGATGCCTGGGCGCGCGGCCAGGAGTTGAGCGTCCACGGCTTCATCTACAGCATCAAGGACGGCCTGATGCGCGACCTGCGCATGTCGGTCAGCGGTGAGGACGAGATCGAGCCCTGCTACCGCGAGGCACTGAAAAAGGTGGAGGAGCGGGTGGCGCAGCGCTGCGGCGAGATGGACTGCGAGGATTAGATCTTTGTAGGAGTGACGGCGGACGGTATGTTCCCGACGCCGTCGAGCACCGCTATCCATGGCGGCGTCCCCGTCGCGATAAGCCTTTCTCGCAGCGGCGCAAAGGGCGCGAGGCAATCTGTGCCGTCCTTTGCGTTCTCTGCGTCTTTGCGAGAGGTAAAGCTAATCCAGACTACTGGCTGCCCGGAGAGGTTTTTGGTAGAAAGGGTTTTCACCCAAACTCAGGGAGTTGCGGTCAATGCGCAGGATTATGGTGCTCAACCCGAAGGGAGGCTGCGGTAAAAGCACCATCGCCACCAACCTTGCCAGTTACTATGCGGCTAACAGTACGTCCACCTACCTGGTCGATTTCGACGTCCAGGGCAGCAGTATGGACTGGCTCGATGCGCGGCCCGACAGTGCACCTTCAATCCAGGGTGTACTGGCGGACGACAAGGAGTTTCTCATTCCCCACGGCGAAGGGGTCATGATCATGGATGCCCCCGCCGGTGTACATGGCAAGCGCCTCAAACAGTACGTCAAACGGGCGCAGACCCTCATTATTCCGGTGCTTCCCTCGCCGATGGATATGCGGGCCACCGCACGCTTCGTCGAAGAGTTGCTGTTGGTGGGCCGCGTCTCCCGCGACAAGATCCGCATCGCCGTGGTGGCCAACCGGGTGCGTGAACAGACCCGTATCTACCACAGCCTGGAGCGTTTTCTCGCTAGCCTCGCTATTCCATTTCTCACCACCCTGCGAGATACCCAGAATTATATCCGCGCCGCCCAACAGGGGCTCGGTATCTTCGAGCTGGCACCGCACGAGGTGAAGCACGATATTGAACAATGGCAGCCGTTGCTGGACTGGGTGAATAGCAGCGCCAGCCAGCCGGGAAAGAACAATAAATAAATCACGGACGCATGTTCGTGAAAACAAGACCCAAAAAGAGAAGTGGGGGAGTCATGTCTCAGGGTAACAAGGGTGGTTGGCGTGGCCGTATCGGTGGAGTGATTTTCGGCGGTATCTTTGCCGCCGTGGGGATCGGTTTTCTGTTCTTCTCCATTATTCCCACCCTTTACGAGGGGTGGCAGATGCAGGGCTGGCAGCCGGTGCAGGCCGAGGTGCTGGATACGCAACTGAAGTCCCACCGCGGCGACAAGAGCACCACCTATAGTGTCTCAGCCCGTTACCGCTACGACTGGCGGGGGCGGGAGTATGTGGGCGACCGGGTGGGGATCGGCAGCGGCTCGGATAACGTCGGGGATTGGCATCAGCAGCACTACTACCGCCTCAAAAGCGCCCGTGAAAATAACCGCAGGGTGACCGTCTGGGTCGACCCGGCGGCGCCGCAGAATGCGGTCATCGATCGGGATATCCGTTGGGGGCTGTTTGCCTTCAAGATGCTCTTCGTGGTGCTCTTCGGCGGTGCCGGGGTGGGGATTATGGTGTATGTGTGGCGACGCCGCGTCTCGAACCCCGATTCGCCCACCCCCTGGCTGGACAACCCCGCCTGGCGCGACAATCGGATTCGTTCCGGCGGCAAGGCACTACTCTGGTTTTTATGGATCTTCGGTATCGCCTGGATGGCGTTCATGATCCCGTTGTGGATGAATGCCGAACAGCTGGCCAGGGAGGGAATGCCGCTGTCGCTCTTCCCCTACCTCTTCCCGCTCATCGGCCTGGCGGTACTGGCTCAGGCGTTAATCAAGACGCTGCGCTGGCGCCGCTTTGGCAATGCCGTGCTCAGCCTCAACCCCTTTCCCGGCGTGCCGGGAGGCAAGGTCGGCGGAATGGTGACATTGCCGCAGGGGAGTCGCGAGCCTGTTACGGCTGAGGTGCGTTTGAGCTGCATCCATGTCTACTGGCGCCGCCGCGGCAGCAAGAACGAAAGACAGCAGGAGATCATCTGGCAGGATAGCCAGAAGGTGCGACTGCGTCCTGACGGCAGGGGTGGTCTGTTGGCGTTTTCCTTTAATCCGCCACGCGATCTGCCCTCCAGCTCCGAGGGGAGCGATCATCATAAATGGGAGCTGGCGCTGAAAGCGAAACTTGCCGGCCCCGATCTGGACCACCGTTTCGTGATCCCGGTCTATGCCGACAGCGCCATGGTGCATGACGCAGCCAAAGTGGAGGAGCCCAGTGTTGCCTATGAAAGACCGCCGGAACGTTCGCATACGATCCAGAGCCTGCCCGACTGGCTCGGTATCGATTATCGCCACGGCGGTTTCGAACTAAAGTTGCCGATGTTTCGTAACCTCACCTTGTCGCTGATCGTGACGGTGATGGGGCTTATCTTCGGCGGGGTCGGTGTGTTCCTGTTTGAGCAGTCAGATGTTCCCTTTTTCTTCGCCCTCATCTTTACGCTGGTCGGTGTGCTTGCCCTCCTCGGTGGGCTCTACGCCCTGGGCAACAGTCAGTGGATACACATCTCCCCGCGGGGCGTGGCGAAGGTCATACGGGTCTTCGGTGTGCCGTTCAGCCGCAAGGTGCCGGTGACGGAAAT
>JBEPXU010000127.1:0-6196 GCA_041641735.1 Ectothiorhodospiraceae bacterium | reverse complement strand
CCCGGTGCGAATGCTGCGGGCGGTGCGTTTTGCCGCCAAGCTGGGTTTTCGTATCGAAAAGGAGTGTGAGGCGGCGATACGTGAGCTCGGCTATATGCTTGAGGAGGTCTCAAATGCACGGCTTTTTGATGAGACCCTGAAGCTTTTCCTCGGTGGCGCGGCGGTCGAGACCTATGAACTGTTGCGTCACTACCGTCTGTTTGGCCACCTGTTTCCTGAGACGGATAGTTGTCTTGCCGAAGAGAAAAACCACTTCCCGCATACCCTGCTACTCAACGCCCTGGAGAATACCGACAAACGTATCCAGCAGGACAAACCGGTGACACCAGCCTTTCTCTATGCCGCGCTCCTGTGGGAGCCGGTGAGGCGGGAGTCGGAACTGTTGCAGACAAGGGATATTTCCCCGATCCAGGCGATGCAGATGGCCGGGGATGCGGTTTTCGCCCGTCAGGTTCCGCGGGTGATGGTGCCCAAGCGTTTCAGCCTGCAGTCGCGGGAGATATGGGAGTGGCAGGAGCGGCTCAAGCGAAACAGTGGCAAACGAGCACTGCGACTCGTTGGTCAGCCGCGTTTCCGTGCCTCCTACGATTTTCTGCTGTTGCGCGCCCGTAATGGTGAGGCATCGCAGGAGCTGGCCGATTGGTGGACCCGTTTCCAGCAGAGTGATGAGGCTCAGCGCAACAGCATGTTGCGTAGTAGTGGCGGGGGTAAGGGCAAGCGTCGTCGCCGCCGGCCGCGTAAACGACCTGCCAAGCCGCGTGATTGAGTATGGACAAGGCTCGTCCCTTTGTCCGGGCCTATATCGGGCTTGGTAGCAATCTTGATGATCCGCAAGGGCAGTTGAGGCGGGCCGTTGAGGCCCTGCGCAGCTTGCCCGAGTCGCGTCTGACCGCGGTTTCACCGTTCTACCGCAGCCGGCCCATGGGGCCGGCGGATCAACCCGACTATGTCAACGCAGTGGCGATGCTCGATACCTGTCTTGAGCCTCTTGCCTTACTGGATGCTCTTCAGGCCATCGAGCAGCAGCAGGGTAGGGTAAGAACTGGCGCGCGTTGGGGCCCTCGCACCCTGGATCTGGATTTGCTGCTCTACGGCACTGAGCGGATCGACCATCCACGCCTTAGCGTGCCGCACCCGGGAATGAGAGAGCGCAGCTTTGTCCTGCGCCCCCTTGCCGATCTGGCACCGGAGCTGGTTCTACCGGATGGTACCCCTCTGACGGAATGGCTTGCCGCCTGCTCTGAGGATGGACTGGAACCGCTTGGATCGGATAAGGACGATATCCCCCTGTCGTGATATCCTTTTTGTATTGTTTGACCACCCGCTAGAGCAGGACCTGAGCAGACCGTGAGTGATCCCCGTTTTATCGTTGTTGAAGGCCCCATTGGCGTCGGAAAGACCACCCTGGCGCGCCGCCTGGCCGATACCTTCGGTAGCGAACTGTTGCTGGAGGGGGCGGAGGAAAATCCCTTTCTCGAGCGTTTCTACCAGAATCCCCGTGATGCAGCCCTGCCGACGCAGATGTTCTTCCTGTTCCAGCGGGCACGGCAGATGCAGGAACTGCGTCAGGCCGATATGTTTGAGCCGGTACGCGTATCGGACTTCATGCTGGAGAAGGACCGCCTGTTTGCCGAGTTGACTCTGGATGCCGATGAGTTGCGCCTGTATGAACAGGCCTACGCCCATGTCACCCTTGATGCACCTCAGCCGGACCTGGTGATCTACCTGCAGGCACCGGTGGATGTGCTGATGCAGCGCGTAGCTCGCCGCGGTCGGCGTGGCGAGGAGCATATCGTGGCCGATTACCTGCACTCGGTCAGTGATGCCTATGCCCGTTTCTTTTATGATTACGCCCAGGCACCGCTTCTTATCGTCAACGCCGCAGAGATCGATTTGGCCGAGAGTGACGAAGACTACATCACGCTGCTGGAGCAGATCCGTAGCGTGAAGAGCGGTCGCCACTACTTTAACCCGATCCCATCAATGCTGTGAGAATGCCATGTCACGAATCAGTCTGACCACGCTGCGCCAGATGAAGCACAAGGGTGAGAAGATCGCCACCCTGACCGCCTATGACGCCAGTTTTGCCAGAGTTCTGGAGCAGGCCGGCATCGATGTGATCCTGGTGGGTGACTCCCTCGGTAACGTGGTGCAGGGACGTGATAGTACCGTCCCCGTTTCGTTGGATGAAATGGTCTACCATACACAAATTGTTAGAAATGGAAGCGATAAGGCCTTTATTGTTGCCGATCTTCCGTTTCTGAGTTATGCCACCACCGAACAGGCGATAGCCAGTGCCGCCCGCCTGATGAAGGAGGGCGGGGCACAGATGGTTAAACTCGAGGGCGGGGCGGTAATGGTTGAAACGGTCCGCCGACTTACCGCGTTGGGCGTGCCGGTTTGTGCCCACCTCGGGCTTTTACCCCAGTCGGTACACAAGATGGGCGGCTATAAAATCCAGGGACGCGAGACGGAGGCGGCGGATGCGATGTTGGCCGATGCCAGGGCGATGGAAAAGGCCGGTGCCGATCTGCTGGTGCTGGAGTGTGTGCCGCGTCAGCTGGCCCGTCGCATCACAGAGGCAGTGTCGATGCCGGTGATCGGTATTGGGGCCGGTCCTGATACCGACGGCCAGGTGCTGGTACTGTATGACATGCTCGGCATCACTCCGGGTAAGCGACCGAAATTCTCCCACGATTTTCTCTCTGAAAACGGAACAGTCGAGGCGGCGGTATCGGCCTATATCCAGCAGGTACGGGATGGCCGTTTCCCGGCTGAAGCACACAGTTTCGACTGATTTGCTGCCATGATAAAAACCGTTAGTCGCATAGCGAGCATCCGCGAGCAGGTCGCCGATTGGCGTCGTGCTGGCGAAAAGGTTGCCTTTGTACCGACCATGGGCAATCTCCATCCGGGGCACCTTACACTGGTGACAAGGGCCCGCGAGCTGTCCGATCGCGTGGTGGTGAGTATCTTCGTCAACCCGCTGCAATTCGGTGAGGGGGAGGACCTGGACGCCTACCCGCGTACCCCGGAGGAGGATACCGCCAAGCTGGAGGAGGCCGGTGTCGACCTGCTCTTTTTGCCCGAAGAGCGCGAGGTCTACCCCCGCGGAAGAGAGGGGGTAACCTTCGTTGAGGTGCCCAATATCTCCGAACTGCTTTGTGGCGCCAGCCGACCGGGTCATTTCCGTGGTGTGGCGACGGTGGTCTGCAAGCTGTTCAATATCGTCCAGCCGGATCTGGCCTGCTTCGGCCAGAAGGATTTCCAGCAACTGGCGGTACTGCGTCGTATGGTTGAAGACCTCAATCTGCCGGTGCAGATGGTTGGGGTCGAGACCGTGCGTGAGAACGATGGTCTGGCGATGAGCTCCCGCAATGGCTACCTTACCCAGGAGCAGAGGGGCGTTGCACCGGCCCTCTATCGTAGCCTGCAGTCTATGGGCGAGCGCCTAAGAAGCGGTGAAAGTGACTATGATGCTCTTGAGAAAGAGGGCGCTGAAATGTTGCTACAGAGCGGTCTACAGCCCGATTATCTGGCCATCAGGCGGACCGATGACCTGCTGGAGCCGCAGGGCGGAGAAACGGAACTGGTCATTCTCGCCGCGGCCTACCTGGGGCGGGCTCGCCTCATTGATAACTTATTGATTAAATTGTGATAAAATGCTCGGCTGTTTGCGTGGGCATTGAACCTGAGGGGCAATGACCACATAATGGCCAATCATCAACACTGAGGATGCTGACAGACATGTTTTGCACCATGCTGAAAGCCAAGCTGCACCGTGCACGAGTTACCCACTCTGAACTCGAATACGAAGGTTCATGCGCTATTGACGGCAAACTGTTGGAACTCTCGGGTATTCGCGAATACGAACAGATCGAGATCTATAACGTCACCAATGGTGAGCGTTTTACTACCTATGCGATACGTGCCGAGGATGGTTCTGGTGTGATCTCGGTCAATGGGGCCGCGGCCCACAAGGCCGATCCGGGTGACATTATTATCATCTGCGCCTATGCCGTACTGGAACAGCAGGAGCTGGATAGCTTTAAACCCAAACTGGTCTACATGGGGGAAGGCAATGAGGTGATCCGCACCGGAGATACCATCCCGGTACAGGCAGCCTGAGAATAGGTTAACGCTCGCTTATCAATAGAAAAACCGGCCGATGGCCGGTTTTTTTATGCTCAGTGCTTACGCTTTTTCCCGCTGCCAAGGCAGTCATCGCGCCAGGCACACCGCATTTGGTCGCAATAGCCATCAATGGCGGTACTGAAGCAATCAAAATTTCCTTCGGCACGCTGGATGGTGCGAATAATATTAGCCTTGGTCATACGACCGGCCTTGATGCCGTGTTCTTTGGCGATACTGCGAACAGTCTGGATGTGCATGGTTCTCCCTACCCGATTAAGTCATGACGAATATCACGAGTTAATAGTAGACGGACAGGAATGCTTTTCCAGAGAAATTTATATGACAGGTGACAGGTGACAGGTGACAGGTGACAGGTGACAGGTGACAGGTGACAGGTGACAAAGCGTGTTGCGACCTGAAACCTGAAACCTGTAGCCTTACTCTCTAGCCTGTGTTGCGCATCCCCGCGGCAACTGCATTGATGGAGCGCAGCAGCGGCTCGAGCCACTGCTCACGGTCCTCATCACTGAGTGATTCATCGCGATAGCGCTTGAGCAAGGTGATCTGGATATGGTTGAGCGGATCCAGATAGGGATTGCGCCGGTGCAGTGACAGCGCCAGGTTTGGAGTCTCTTCCAGCAGTCCGTCAAGCTGTGCGACCTCAAGGATATTATCCACGGTTTCGCGGTGCTCCTCGCTGATACGGCTGTAGATTGCCTTGGCTACCTTGGGATCGCTCATCAGTTCCGAATACTCGGTAGCAATGCCCATGTCCGCCTTGAACAGCGACATCTGGGTGTTGCTCAGCAGGGCTCGGAAGAAGGGCCACTCGCTATACATCTCCTTGAGCTTGCGCATGCGGGCCTCTTCTCCACCCAGCCACTGTTTCAGTGCACTGCCGATGCCGTACCAGGCAGGGATGGTGTGGCGTGACTGTGCCCAGCCAAATACCCATGCGATGGCGCGAACCGAGGACTTGGAACGATCGCCTTTTTTGCGGTGAGAGGGGCGCGAGCCGATATTGAGCAGGCCGATCTCGGTGACCGGAGTGGCCTCGTAGAAGTAGTCGAGGAAGCCCTCGGTATTGTCCGTCAGTTCACGGTAAACCTGTTCACCGTTATCCGCCAACTGATGCATGACATCGAGATATTCCTCGTTGTCTTCCTTGGGCGGACAGATAAGGCAACGGCTCGCCTTGAGCAGGCCGGAGACACCCATGGTCAGTTCATAGGTGGCAGTTTCCAGATTGCTGTACTTGTTGGAGAGTACCTCGCCCTGTTCGGTGAACTTGATCTCACCGTGTACGGTGCCGTCGGGCTGGGCCAGGATCGCCTCATGGGTCGGACCACCACCGCGACCGATGGTGCCGCCACGGCCGTGGAAGAGGCGCAGGTCGACCTTGCGGCTGTTGGTCAGGCCGGTGATCTGCTGCTGTGCCTGGTAAAGGTTCCAGGCGGAGGCAAGGATGCCGCCATCTTTGCACGAGTCGGAGTAGCCCAGCATCACCTCCTGAGTGTTGCCCGAGGCTTCCAGCAAGGTGGTGTAGATGGGGGTGTCGAGCAGCGCGGTCATTACCGGCTTGATGTGCTCCAGGTCTTCAATGGTCTCGAACAGCGGGCTGATACCGATGTCGCAGAACCACTTGTCGTTAACCCGGCCAACCAGTCCGGCCTGACGAGCCAGCAGCATCACCTCGAGGATATGGCTGGCAGCATGGGTCATGGAGATGACATAGCTGCCGAAGGCATTGTTGCTGATCTCCTTGCGCATGCGGGCCATCACCTCGAACACTTCCAGTGTCTCCCGGGTGCGCTCACTGATGGCGCTGCGATCGATGTTCAGAGGCTCGTTACGGCCGATCAGATCGGCCAGGGTGGCCAGACGCTGGTCTTCATCGAGGTCGTTATAGGACATCGGCTGATCAAGTGTCGCCAGGATCTCCGCGACTGCCTCACTGTGCCGGGTCGATTCCTGGCGGACGTCCAACTGCACCAGGTAGAAACCGAAGGTCTCCACCAGCCAAATCATATCCTGCAGCTCGCCTCGTGTTGCAGAGCCATCG
>JBEPXU010000126.1:0-6219 GCA_041641735.1 Ectothiorhodospiraceae bacterium | reverse complement strand
GGCAGGCAACTGGTTCGAGACCTGGGGCTTCTGGGCTATTTTTCTGGCAGGATTTTCACCTATTCCTTATAAGGTATTTACCATCAGTGCCGGTGTCATCGGAATGGCATTCGTCCCTTTCCTTGTCGCTTCTGCCATCGGTCGTGGTACCCGTTTTTACCTGGTTGCCGGTTTGATGCGCTGGGGAGGGGAGAAGATGGAGAATACATTGCGGGCTTATGTTGACCGCGTAGGATGGCTTCTTATCCTCCTGGTGATTGCCATCTACTTCGTTGTAAGTAATGGTGGAAATGCATAAACGTCCATACCACCGGTGGAGTGCAGTCGTGCTGATGGTGGGACTGCTCAGTGGCTGCGGGCAGATGCAGCCGGTGGGTGCCCGTAGCGACATGATCCAGTACACCGTCAAACCGGGTGATACCCTCTATTCGGTTGCCTGGCGTTACGGCTATGATCCACGCCAGGTGGCCGCCTGGAACAACATTCCTCCCCCCTTTGTCATCTACCCGCAACAACACATCTATATCATCCCGCCGCACCAGAAATATGCCCGTACTGGCCAGCCACCTAAGCATGCTGTGGCAAATCGCTCCACCACCAGTGCTGCTGTTCGGGGAGGGGATTACGGCAGGATAAAAACGCCTCCTTCAACGGTTGTCGCAGGTCGCCATAGCAAGGTTGAAAAGCATCCCCCCCGACACCAGAACAGGAACATAAGCTGGTTATGGCCGACAGCGGGAAAATTGTTGACCCGATACTCCCTCGCCAAGGGAAAGAAGGGGGTGGATATTGGGGGGAAACTGGGGCAGCCGATTCATGCCGCGGCCGGAGGTAAGGTTGTCTACAGCGGTAACGGCTTGATTGGTTACGGGAATTTGATCATTATCAAACATAACGACACTTACCTCAGCGCATATGGCCACAACAGCCGATTGCTGGTGAAGGAGGGAACCACCGTGAAGCAGGGAGACAAAATCGCAGAGATGGGAGATAGTGGCAAGGAGGGGGTGATGCTTCATTTTGAAATCCGACGTGATGGAAAACCCGTGAACCCGCTTCGCTATTTGCCGAAGCAGGATTCTTGAGGACAACCACGATGGCCAGAGAGAGTATGTCAGAAGATAAAGATTCAGTGGTCAACAATGAGGAAGAGAAAGAGCTTCTTGATTCTGCAGAAGAAGCCGAGCAGGAAGAGGCAGAAGAGAGTGCTGAACCTACTTTCGAGGCTGGAGCGATCCCTGATGGCCAGCTCGATGCCACCCGTCTTTACCTGGGTGAAATCGGTTTCTCCCCGCTGCTAACTGCCGAGGAAGAGGTACATTTTGCGCGGCTGGCCCAAAAAGGCGACGAGGCTGGACGTAAGCGGATGATCGAAAGCAACCTGCGGTTGGTGGTAAAGATCGCCCGTCGCTATCTCAACCGTGGCCTGGCCTTGCTCGACCTTATCGAGGAGGGGAATCTGGGGCTCATCCGTGCGGTGGAGAAATTCGACCCGGAGCGTGGTTTCCGCTTCTCCACCTACGCCACCTGGTGGATACGGCAGACCATCGAGCGGGCGATTATGAACCAGACCCGCACAATTCGTCTGCCTATTCATGTAGTCAAGGAGATCAATGTCTACCAGCGTGCCGCCCGCCATCTGGCGCAGAGCCTGGACCATGAGCCGACGCCGGAAGAGATCGCCGAAATGCTGGACAAGCCCCTCCAGGACGTTAAGAAGATGATGGGGCTGAACGAGCGGGTCACTTCCGTCGATGTGCCGCTGGGACGCGATGCGGATAAATCCCTGTTGGATGCCATTCCTGATGAGAATAACCTGGACCCCTCGGATCTACTCCAGGATGAGGATATCCGGGGCAATATCGACCTCTGGCTGAACAAACTCACCGACAAGCAGCGTGAGGTGGTGGAGCGGCGTTTTGGTCTGCATGGCTACGATGTTTCCACCCTCGAAGAGGTCGGGGCGGAGATAGGCGTAACCCGTGAACGGGTTCGTCAGATCCAGATCGAGGCACTGAAACGCCTGCGGGAAATCCTGGAGAGCCAGGGTTACAGCGGTGAAGCGCTGTAGCGGCGGTGCACTTTATTTCTCAAGGATGATCGCCGCGGCCACCTGCCGCCCCTCGCCGGCGAGGATATTGTAGGTTCTGCAAGCCGCGGGTGAGTTCATCACCTCATATCCCATACCCAGTTCAATCATTGCGGCCAGCAGCTCTTTGTCGGGAAACTGCAGGCTGCTGCCCGTGCCGAGCAGGAAAATCTCTGGAGCCATCTCTTGAATGGGCTGGAGATCCTCTGTTTGTAGCTGCGCAAGCGATGTGGCTCCCCACTCCGGTAACAGTTGTTCAGGGCTGACGATAAAGCTCTGCCGCAGCGCTATCCTTCCCTCCTCATCCCGGTTGTCATGCGCAGCCGGGGAGTTTAGGACGACCCTGTCCGGGCTATAAGCGTGAATGGTGTAGAGTCCTTCAGATATTTCGCGTGTGAACTTCATGCGATTTTTCCCGTAAGAATAGTAGCTTATCTGTCTCCGGCCGATTGACAGGGAATTATGGCCCCAGTAATGTTAGCAGCTTTCATTTCGCCGAATCGTGCACCTGTTCCCAGGTCCGGGGCCCAGAAAATCGGATATTGCCACCTTGATAGAAGAGTTCCAGAGAATCAAGCGTTTACCGCCGTACGTCTTCGCCATTGTTAATGAGCTCAAGGCGAAAGCCCGTGCGCGGGGAGAGGATATCATCGATTTCGGTATGGGCAACCCGGATCAGCCGACGCCTAAACACATTGTAGACAAGCTGGCGGAGGCGGCGCAGCGCAACGACACGCACCGTTACTCCATGTCAAAGGGGATTCCTCGGCTGCGCAGGGCGATCTGCAACTGGTACAAGGACAACTACGAGGTCGAGATCGACCCCGAAACCGAGGCCATCGTCACCATCGGCTCCAAGGAGGGCCTGGCTCACCTGGCATTGGCGACAACCGGTCCGGGAGACGCGGTGCTGGTTCCCAATCCGGCCTATCCTATCCACCCTTACGGTTTTGTGATCTCCGGGGCCGATATCCGTCATGTGCCAATGGTGCAGGATAAGGATTTCTTCGAGGAACTGGAAAAGGCGATTCGGGACTCCTGGCCCAAACCGAAGTTTCTGGTGCTCAATTTCCCCGGCAACCCGACCGCCCACTGCGTGGAGCTGGATTTCTTCGAGCGGGTCGTCAAAATTGCCCGTGAGCATGAAATATGGGTCATTCACGACAACGCCTATGCCGAGATCGTTTTCGACGGCTACAAGGCACCGTCGATCATGCAGGTGCCGGGAGCGAAGGATGTGGCGGTGGAGTTCTATTCCCTGTCCAAAAGCTACAATATGCCGGGCTGGCGGGTCGGTTTCATGGTGGGCAATCCGACTCTGGTAGCGGCCCTGGCGCGTATCAAGTCCTATCTCGATTACGGGATGTTCACGCCGATTCAGGTAGCGGCAATTACAGCCCTGGAGGGGCCGCAGGATTGTGTGCGCGAGATCCGTGATATGTATCAGACGCGTCGCGATGTGCTCTGCGATGGTCTCGATTCGGTCGGCTGGGAGGTGGAGCGACCAAAGGCGACGATGTTTGTCTGGGCGCCGATCCCGGAGGCCTATCGTCACCTCGGCTCGCTGGAATTCTCCAAGAAACTACTCGAAGAGGCCAAGGTGGCCGTCTCACCCGGCATCGGTTTTGGGGAGTATGGCGATACCCATGTCCGCTTCAGTCTGATTGAAAACGAGCACCGTACCCGTCAGGCGATCCGGGGCATTCGTGATATGTTCCGCAAGGATGGCCTGCTTTGAGTCATTCTGCCTCCGCTTCCAAAACTGTTTCCGAGACCATGCGCCCTATACAGAAGTCCTCCAAACTTGCCAATGTCTGCTATGACATCCGTGGACCGGTGATGACCCATGCCCGCCTGATGGAAGAGGAGGGGCATCGCATCATCAAGCTCAATCTGGGTAACCTGGCGCCGTTCGGTTTCGAGGCACCGGAAGAGATCCAGCAGGATGTCATCTACAACCTGCCCCAATCGTCCGGTTACTCCGATTCACGTGGACTCTTTGCTGCGCGTAAGGCGATCATGCATTACACCCAGGCGAAAAATATCGCGGGTGTCGGCATGGATGATATCTATATCGGTAACGGCGTATCTGAACTTATCGTACTGGCGATGCAGGGCCTGTTGGATAATGGCGATGAGGTGTTGGTGCCGGCACCTGACTATCCGCTATGGACCGCTGCGGTCAGTCTGGGGGGAGGCAAGCCCCGTCACTATGTCTGTGATGAAGGGGCGGGCTGGTTACCGGATATCGATGATATTCGCAGCAAGATCAATAAAAATACCCGTGCGATTGTCATTATCAATCCGAACAACCCTACTGGCGCACTCTATCCGGATGACCTGCTCGAAGAAATCGTCGAGCTTGCCCGACAGCATCAGCTCATCATCTATGCCGATGAGATCTACGACAAAATGGTCTACGACGGCATGTCGCACACCTCCATCGCTTCGCTGGCCGATGATGTGCTGTTTATCACCTTCAATGGTCTTTCCAAAAACTATCGTGCTTGTGGCTACCGTGCCGGATGGATGGTGGTTTCCGGTGAGCAGGCCCATGCCCAGGACTACATCGAGGGGTTGAATATTCTCTCCTCCATGCGACTGTGCTCCAATGTGCCGGGGCAGTTTGCCATCCAGACAGCGCTCGGGGGCTACCAGAGTATCGATGATCTGGTGGCACCGGGAGGTCGTCTGCGACGCCAGCGTGACAAGGCATGGGAGATGATCGATGCGATGCCCGGTGTTAGCTGTGTCAAACCTCAGGCGGCTCTCTACCTGTTCCCACGACTGGACCCGAAGATGTATCCTATTAAGGATGATCAGGAGTTCGCGCTGGAACTGTTAAAGGACGAGAAGGTGCTGATCGTGCAGGGGACCGGATTTAACTGGACCGACCCGGATCATTTCCGCATGGTCTTCTTGCCCAATGGGGACGATTTGCAGGAGGCGATGTCGCGCATCGAGCGTTTCCTGCACCATTATCGCAAGCGGCATAGCTGAGGCGGTTGAATCGCAAACGCGATAGGTTTTATTGAGTATTATTTTCACCGCAGAGATGCGAAGGACGCAAAGAAGGGCTATTGCCCTGGTGGAGCTGTATTCAGGAATGGATTTGCTTTGCGCGCTCTGCGGCTTTGCGGTGAGTTATTTTGTCTGAAATCAGAAATAAGTAAGGATGGTCATGGATCCTGTTAAAGTTGGTTTGCTTGGACTGGGTACCGTCGGTGGCGGTACCGTCAATGTACTGGAGCGTAACGCCGAGGAGATCGCCCGTCGCGCCGGTCGCGAGATCGCAATCATGCAGGCCTCCGCACGCGACCTGACCAAGCAGCGTATCTGCGATACCGAGAATATCCAGCTGACCACCGACCCGCTTGAGGTGGTGGACAATCCCGAGGTGGAGATCGTCATCGAGCTTATCGGCGGCGATACCCTCGCCTACGAGTTGGTGATGCGTGCGATCAAGAGCGGCAAGCATGTGGTGACCGCCAACAAGGCGCTGATCGCCAAGTACGGCAACGAACTTTTCGAGGCCGCGCACGACAATAACGTGATGATCGCCTTCGAGGCGGCGGTTGCCGGCGGTATCCCGATCATCAAGTCGATCCGTGAGGGACTCTCCGCCAACACCATCGAGTGGCTGGCGGGCATCATCAACGGCACCGGCAACTTCATCCTCACCGCCATGCGCGAGGAGGCACGTGACTTTGCCGATGTGCTGGCCGAGGCGCAGCGACTGGGCTATGCCGAGGCAGACCCCACCTTCGATGTCGAGGGGATCGACGCGGCGCACAAGCTGACCATCCTCGCTTCCATCGCCTTTGGCATGCCGCTCAACTTCGAGGCGGTGCACACCGAGGGGATCGCCCATGTCACCCGCGAGGATGTGGTGTTGGCCGAGGAGCTGGGCTATCGTATCAAGCACCTGGGCATCGCCCGCCGTACCCCCACCGGCATCGAGCTGCGCGTCCATCCCACCCTGATCCCCGAGGCACAGCTGCTGGCCAGCGTCGATGGGGTGATGAACGCCGTGCTGGTGCAGGGCGACGCGGTCGGTCCGACCCTCTACTACGGCGCTGGTGCCGGTGACGAGCCGACCGCCTCGGCGGTTGTGGCCGACCTGATCGACG
>JBEPXU010000125.1:0-6357 GCA_041641735.1 Ectothiorhodospiraceae bacterium | reverse complement strand
CCACGACTTCTGATCCGCCTTTTCGTTATAGGCCAGTGGCAGACCGAATTTCTTACCGAAACGATCCGCCTCGGGGTTGGTGAAGCTGTGCTTGGCACCCGGATAGTTGATAAAGCGATAATCGACCCCGGCCCCCTTCATCTCCTTTTTAAAGGCGATAATCTGCTCCGGCTTGACGAATGGATCATCCGCCCCGTTGAACACCAGCACCTTCGCCTTCACCTGAGCCTTTTTGGCCGGGCTGGCGGTTCCGAGACTGCCATGGAAACTGGCCACCCCGGCCAGGTCCACCCCGCGACGCGCCATCTCCAGTACGATACCGCCACCGAAACAGTAACCGATCGCCGCAATCTTTTGCGGATCCACCGTATCCTGTGCCATCAAGAGCTCCATAGCGGCGCGGAAACGGGCCTCCGCCTGAGGCATATTGTTGCGGACCGCTGCTGCGAACTTGCCGGCATCGTCAGGGTGATTGACCGTCTTGCCATCACCATACATATCCACGGCCAGCGCGGTATATCCGGCTTCCGCCAACATCTCGGCACGGATGCGGGCATAGCCATTCAGTCCCCACCACTCATGCACCACCAGGATACCGGGGCGCTTGCCCTCGATGCTGTCATCGTAAGCCAGATATCCCTTGAGGGTGGTATCCCCCGATTGATAGGTGACCGATTTACCGACAACCTCTGCCTGAGCAGCGAATGCCGCCAGAACCATACCCACTGCTACGATCCACCGCTTCATGACCCACTCCTTATCTTGGTTGTTCTCACACCCCATAGCGTAGCCGATCCACCCTGACCGGCCAGTTAGCTGCGATGCACCCAGGCTCACTCCCCCCTCTCTACAATCTTGCTGGCACTCTGCCTCGCATTTGGTTATTTTCACCCAATGCCTCCCTCTCAACGCCTGCACAACATTCTCGATGACCCGCCCGGTTTTCTGCTGCGTATCATCCAGGGTTTTCGTGCCAATCAGGGGTTTCTCCTCGCCGGTGCGGTAGCCTACTACACCCTGCTGTCACTGGTGCCGATGCTGGCACTGATCCTGGTGACCCTGTCACAGGTGGTGGATCCCGCCCTGCTCCTCGATACCACCCGCCACTACCTGGGTTTACTGGCACCGGGACAGGCCGATCCAATCACCGCTCAGATCGCCCTGTTCATCGACAACTGGCAGGTCGTCGGCATTATCGGTGTCCTCATCCTGCTGTTTTTCAGCTCGCTGGCCTTTACCGTGCTGGAAAACGCCATGTCGGTGATCTTTTTCCACAGGGTGCGGGTAAAGCGTCGCCACTTCCTTATCTCGGCCGTGATTCCCTACCTCTATATCTTATCCCTCGCCCTCGGCATGCTGCTGGTCAGCATGGCAAGCGGCAGCCTGCACCACCTGGATAATCAAAGCATCACCCTGCTGGGGCACACCTGGTCACTGGATAAGCCTGCGGCACTGATGATCTATCTGCTTGGTGTTACCGGGGAGGTATTCATGCTGACCTCACTCTATCTTGTCATGCCTGTGGGCAAGCTGGCGCTGAAGCATGCCCTGCTCGGCGGCACCATTGCCACCCTGCTTTGGGAGATCACCCGCCACTTCCTGCTCTGGTATTTCTCCACCCTGTCCCTGGTGAATGTGATTTACGGCACCTTTGCCACCACCATCATTGCCCTCCTCAGTCTGGAGGCTGCGGCGGTTATCCTGCTGCTTGGAGCGCAGGTGATCGCGGAGTATGAGAGGGCGGGTGATGAAGAAACGGGTTCGCACGGGCTGCAGACATAACCGAAAATCCCGTGGGAGCGGCGCTCCGAGCCGCGAAATCGCGTCGTGTAACGACGCTCCCACGCACCTGCATCTGATCCACAGGGAAGTGGGAAGGGCCTAAGGGTTGCCTGGAGCAATCCCGGCCATGGAGACGTATGACGTGCAGGGATGCACTAATATCGCGGGCGCATGGATGCGCAGGAGCGATAAAAAAAGGCAAACCACTCGGTTTGCCTTTAGAAGATCACTTGGTGCAGTGAATAAGTCAGGCCATCCATGGCCCACGGTCATCCTTGGCCTTTCTTTTCGGTTATCCTTAGCATCACTCCCTGTAACGCATGCTGCTACTCTACCCTCACCATGGATTACAGTCTGTAGGCATTTTCCTATAATCCATGTAGGCGAACATGGCTTTATAACCCTCGCATTTGCCATGTTATTCGTCAGCGAGCCATCGGTGTAAAGACGTCTTCACTACTGTAAAGGTTAACCCGTCGTCAGGTGACTGGCCCAAAAAGCGTGCTCCTTGTTGAGGAACTCATCCCAGGGGATATAGTGAGAGCCATCGCAGGAGAAGGTCAGACTAACCATTCCGTTAAAGATATTGATGGCACCGGCACGCAGGTAGAACATTTCGTCCATAAAGCGCAGTTCCCGCAGCCCCTCCATCACATCGCGGATCCGTTCGGCCGGCACCACCGCCCCTTCAGGATAGGCCCGTCGCGGATAGGCCAGGCAGATATCCGGGTCGTTGAGCATATCGATATCCATCAGGCGATAGCGGAACGGGTCCTCCACCAGCCAGATGGTGGCGCGGCTGCTGGAGAAGTGCAGCTTGGCGTGAAAGATGCCGTGCTCAAGGATAAGCTCTTCAACCACCCCGAGCACCTCATCGATATGTTTGTCCATACGGCTGTCGGTGCGGGTCTGGTGGAATACCGTGCCACGGATCGCCGGGTCGCCCTTGATCTGGCGCCAGGAGGTGGGTTCATCGTAGAGCTCCCGGGTCAGCGGCAGATCCCGCAGGTCGAAATCGGCCCCGACGTAACCGAGCAGGTTATTGTCCGCATCGATCACCGTGGTCAGCGCCGTCAACGACGGCCGGCGGGCGCGCATACTGATGTAGGCCTCGGAGAGGAGGAAGTCGGTGCCCACCTTGATCTGCTGCATGTAGGGGCGCTGGGAGCGGTCCCGCCCGAACTCCTTCTCGATCAATCCCTCGGCGCTGATATTACTACTGACCTGTACCCCGTGCGGGTCCAGTGCGTAGAGGAATTTGCAGAAAGGGATATCCTTGAACGACTCCTGCAGTTGCGCATCGAGCTTGTCCTTTTCATGCCAAACGGGCACACAGGCCTGGACCACCTGCGACAGCGGCGCCCTCATCATGGTGGTCAGCGCATCGCGCTGTTTGGCAATACTCTCCTGCAGGGACGACTTATCGGCGGACATAGCTCATCAAAACCCGGTAGCGGGTACGGTTGTTAAGTGTGGGCTAAAGAGTAAGGTCAAAGTGTGACGTTCTCAAGCACGTTTACACTTGTTTTACTTTCAAGCGGCGAATGGAATAGTTGAGTCGACACCCCTTTTTACCCGGGTCGAGTTCGGACCAGTCGGCAAGGGCCCGCCGTAGCTCGGAGGATTCACCGGACCGGCGCAAAAAGGCGCCGATGGCATTTTCATACAACTGCGTGGTGAGCTTGAAGGCAGAGGGAAACTCGCCCTGAAGCGCGGCGATATCGAACCAGGCACTGGACTTGAGCTCGGCCGGAGAACCGAAATTAATCACCAGCGTCCCCTCCGGCTTCAGCCGTTTGAGCAGCTGTCGCATCCACGGCGCATCGGCCGCGATCGCCCGTTGCGGGTCGCCATCGGTATCGCTGAACAGGTCGTCGATAATCAGATCAAAACGTTCGCCGTGGTACTGGCGCACCCAGTGGATGGCATCGGCCTGACACAGCTCCACATTCTCCGCCTCCACACCGAAGTGCTCCCGCGCCACCTCCAGGTGAACGGGATTGAGTTCCACGCCGACGATAAGCTCCGGCTGAAGGAAATGGTTAAGCTGGCGGATCACCGCTCCGCCGCCGACCCCCAGTACCAGCACCCGACGTACCCCTTCGGGGTGAAAGAAGGCCGGCAACATCAACAGGTCCCAGACACTGCCGGTGACAGGATTGCCCGGGTTGTACTGGCTGTGGAAGACTCCGTTGGTATAGAGACGCCGACTGTTACCGGCACTACGCACCTCATAGCGCGTCTCCCCCACCGTTTTCTGCCATATGATCGCCACGTTGTCTCCCGGGTAGATAAAGGTGCCACACTTACCCGATCCCCTTAACCTGTCAAGCGTGTAACCCTCCTATACCCTATGAGGAATCGGTTACACTCTCTCTGTCATCATACAAACGGATTGACCCATGCGAACCCTCCGTCTCATCTCCGGCAATACCACCTTGAGGGCTGAACTCCTGGACACCTCCACCGCCGAGGCGATCTGGCAGGCCCTGCCCCTCAACGCCCGTGCCCATACCTGGGGCGATGAGGTCTACTTCGATGTGCCCATCGAAGCCGAACTGGAAAGTGATGCCAAAGAGGTGATCGAGGCCGGAGAACTGGCCTTTTGGCCGGACGGCAAGGTTATTGCCATCGGTTTTGGCCCCACCCCGATCTCACAGGGCGATGAGATCCGCCTGGCTGCCCGCACGAATGTCTGGGCCCATGCGCTGGACGACGTGCGCTGCCTGCAAGAGGTGCACGCCGGCGACGCCATTCGCATTGAGGCGGACTGATCCCCCATGGCCCGCATCCTGCTCACTACCCTCAATGCCCGCTATATCCACACCTCACTGGGGCTGCGTTATCTGCTGGCCAATATGGGGGAGCTTGAAAGTAAGACAGTGCTGCGAGAGTTCACTATCAGGCAGCGGCCCATCGATATCGCCGAGCAGATACTGGACGAAAAACCCTCCATCGTCGGCATCGCTGTCTATATCTGGAACGCCCGTGAAAGCGAGGAACTGGTGGCGATCCTCAAGCGTATCGCCCCGGAAATGACCATCATCCTCGGCGGCCCGGAGGTCAGCTACGAGCAGGAGGAACAGCGCATCGTCAACCTGGCCGACTATGTCATTTCCGGCCAGGCGGACCTGGAGTTTGCACGGGTATGTGGGCGCTTGCTAACGGGCGAGCGTCCGGCAGAAAAGCTCCTGCAACCCGCCCCGTTCACACTCGATGAGCTGCAGTTGCCCTACCGCCACTACAGCGACGAAGATATCCGTAACCGCGTGGTCTACGTCGAGGCCTCCCGCGGCTGCCCCTTCAAGTGCGAGTTCTGCCTCTCCTCGCTGGATAAGACCGCCACACCCTTCGACCTCGAAGCCTTTCTCATCGAGATGGATGCCCTCTACCGCCGTGGTCTGCGCCAGTTCAAATTCGTTGATCGCACCTTCAACCTCAAGGTCGAACAGAGTATCCGTATTATGGAGTTCTTCCTCGAACGCATGGACGGGGAGCTGTTTCTGCACTTCGAGTTGATCCCGGACCGCTTGCCAGAGGCACTGAAAAGCACGATCCAGCGTTTCCCGCCCGGCTCGCTGCAGTTCGAGATCGGCATACAGAGCTTCAATCCGGAGGTGCAGGGCCTGATCAGCCGCAAACAGGACAATGCCAAAACCGAGGCCAACCTGCGCTGGCTCAGGGAGGAGAGCCACGCCCACCTGCACACCGATCTCATTATCGGTCTGCCCGGCGAGGACATAACCGGTTTCGCTGCCGGTTTCGACCGGCTGGTGGCGCTCAACCCCCACGAGATTCAGGTCGGCATCCTCAAGCGGCTGCGCGGCGCCCCCATTGCCCGCCATACGGGGACGTTTGCTATGCGCTACCAGCCGACGCCTCCCTATAACATTCTCGCCACCGACGACATCGGTTTTGCCGATATGCAGCGCCTCTCGCGCTTCGCCCGCTACTGGGATCTCATCGCCAATACCGGGCGCTTCGGCGCCACCCTCCCGCATATTCTGGGTGAGGCGCCGTTCGAGCGATTTTTGGCCCTATCCGACTGGCTCTATGCCGAGGTCGGCCAAACCCACCGCATCCAGCTACCGCGTCTTTTCACCCTGCTCTATCGTGTACTGACAGGCCCCCTACAGGCCGACCCTCCCGCCGTTGAACAGGCCATGCTTGCCGACTATGCGCACAGCGGGCAAAAGGGCTCCCCGCCCATCGACCGGCGGCCTGAGACCTCCACTACCCAAACCGCCTCGTTTCACCCTAAAAAGCGCCAGTCACGCCACCTGGCGTGATCCGTTCATTTTCAGAAAATCTGCCGAACAGAAGCCCTTGAAAACCCATAGTGAAATACTATGTTAATGCGTACCGAGGTTATTTTTTCGTATGTTTCATTAAGGAGGTTGTCATGGACAAGTTCTACTATGATGCAGTCGATAGCATGGATAAAAACGGCGTGGACTGGGAGTACATCAACGGCTGGATTGCCGGTTATCACCACCATCCCAAGCGAGGCCCCCAGCACGTCACCGAGCCCTACGAGGCCGGATACGAGGACGGTTTCAACAAAATCACCGATCA
>JBEPXU010000124.1:0-6379 GCA_041641735.1 Ectothiorhodospiraceae bacterium | reverse complement strand
GAACCGTCCGATGAGCTGAAAAAGGAGCTGGTGAAACTGGTGCGTGAGGAGATCGGTCCGATCGCCTCCCCCGACGTCATCCAGTGGGCACCGGGCCTGCCCAAGACCCGCTCGGGAAAGATCATGCGCCGCATCCTGCGCAAGATCGCCGCCAACGAGCTGGATACCCTGGGCGATACCTCCACCCTGGCCGAGCCGGCCGTGGTTGAGGATCTCATCGAGAATCGCGCCAACAAGTAATCGCCCACGACAGGACCCGAGGTACAAGGGGACAACAACAACCCCTTGTACCTCTCGTCTTTCCCGCCTTACCAATTCGGAGATAAAACTTCATGAAAAAAGGCACTGTGCTCAAGCGCCTTTACATCATCGTTGTGCTTGCCGTCCCGCTCTACTGGCTGATGCTGACCGATGAAGGACACCGATTCACCGACATCATGATCCTGAAGGCCTCGGGTGGCGAAACGATGGATATCCACCTCGAAGCACTCAATTCGGCACTCAGCGAAAAAGGGCTACAAGAGCAGCTACCGGAAACCCCATTCAGTTGCGTTGACCAGAAGAGTTCTCTGGGCGATCGCATTTGCCAGGTCAAGCTTGCTGCCTTTAACGGTATTCCGGCACGCTTCGCCATCGCCTATTTTTCCGGTGACCGACTGCGTGCACTGAATATCGGTTACCAGCGCCCCTATCACCAAAAACTGCTGGACTACCTCATCACTACCTATGACAAGCCCGGTCCAGACGGACACCTCACGCCCGCCGGAGGCCCGGGTTTCTATCGCTGGCAAGTCGGTGATGGGGAATTAATTGCCCTGGACGAGCAGTCACTGGAGGGGAATGAAGCATCGCTGTTGTGGAGAACACTTCAATTTCCACAAGAGCGTTAGAAACTCAAGGCAATGACTGCGACCTGGATACACTGGAAAGATAGATGCACATTAACTGAAGCAGAGATTTAGTACCTGTTTGAGAGCTGCATCAACAAATCAGCCATGGGTTAAAGACACAAAAAAGGGGCCTGCGGCCCCTTTTTTTATCATCCTTACATGGTCTATATGAGAAATAGAACGACTTCAGCTAGAAGCGATAAGCAATATCACCCGTGAGATAGGCAATACTGTCCAAACCATCACTGAGCTGAATATGCTCATACTGAACACCGATAACAACACTCCTGTTGATGTCATAGGAGGCACCCAGCCCAAACATCAGATCTGTCCCGCTGCGATTATCGGTATCTGTTCCAAGCCCGGGAGCCGAAGCATTAATATCTATATCCCAGTTTGCAAAACCGAATCGCCCAAACAGGGTTCCATTGTTACCCACCCTATGATTGTAGCGTCCGGATACGGCATAAATTTGCCCTTCAGCATTGATCTTGACGCCATTGACGAGCGCGGCATAGGTTGTCCCATCAAATTTGAAGGTATCGCCACTATTCAGGCGCAGCTCAACCGAATCACTGCTGACATTGAAGTACTCGAATTCAACAGCAAAATTCTCTGCCACATCGGCTCCGATAAAAAACTTGCCGTCGCTGCCCCCCTCATCCAGATCACCACTCCCGGTTACATTGGAGATACCAGAATCAACCGTTGTCTGACCGTAACCAATACCGATATAGGGTGTGACTTCCTGTGCACTGGCAGAACCTACCGTCCCCATGAACAGTCCCAGCAGTACAGATGTCTTTATGATGTGTTTCATATGATACTCCCTTAGGCATATATTCAATCCATACGCTTGTCGCGCTTTTCAGGCCACACGCTTCTCACAAGCGTTCTAAGCCGTTAACAACCCAAATATAGATGTAGAGGTATACAGGCGCCACAATTAATCTGTGGCGTTGTAAACGTCACCGTGAATTGACGTTGCCAGTATGGACCATCGATTAATCTACTGAGGGACAGGGGTTGAGTGATGATAGAAGGAAATAAAAAGAAAAAGGCCAGCAGAATCTAATCCTGCTGGCCTTCTTTGTTGGCGTCCCCTAGGGGAGTCGAACCCCTGTCGCCGCCGTGAAAGGGCGGTGTCCTAGGCCTCTAGACGAAGGGGACAGAAACATTACTATTCTGCCGTTGTTCCAGGCCGTCGCATTTCCGTGCGAGTAAGAAAAAAGGGCTTACATTCCTGCAAGCCCCTGAATTGGCGTCCCCTAGGGGAGTCGAACCCCTGTCGCCGCCGTGAAAGGGCGGTGTCCTAGGCCTCTAGACGAAGGGGACAAAAACCTTGCGTTTTTGCCGATACCGGCCAACTGCTCCGGCATCAAAATTTGGTGGAGCTAGGCGGGATCGAACCGCCGACCTCTTGCATGCCATGCAAGCGCTCTCCCAGCTGAGCTATAGCCCCGGTGAAGAAGGCGTGTATTCTAGAGAACTGGCCGCTGGTGTCAAGCCTGACAGAGTGTTTTTTGTCGAAAACCTCTGCCGACGAAACGTCCCGCCTTCTCTACACACCTCTCTCCCTGATGCGGCGCAAAATGTAGCAAAACGACGCGTTGCTATCAATCGTTTTTTGCCACGATAATCCGCATTTATCCCTTTTGCTGTTGCTGCTCGATCTTGGCCCAGGAATCACGCAGCTGCACCACCTGGTTGAATACGGGACGCTCGTCGGTGGATGAGATCGGATCGAAGCAGAAATACCCCTCCCGCTCAAACTGGTAGCGACTTCCCTCCCCGGCCTGAGCCAGACTGGGTTCAAGCACACACTGGGTTAGTGTGCGCAGTGAGTCGGCATTGAGCAGCGTTTTGAAATCCACGTCTTTCTCCGCATCGGGATGCGGCACGGTAAAGAGGCGGTCATAGAGGCGCACCTCGGCATGGACGCCATGTCGTGCAGAGGCCCAGTGGATCACCCCCTTGACCTTGCGACCCTCCGGGTTCTTGCCCAGGGTATCCATATCGACACTGCAGCGCAGTTCGATAATCTCACCGGCAGCGTCCTTGATCACCTCCTCGCACTTAATCACATAGGCGTTGCGCAGACGCACCTCACCGCCGGCGACCAGGCGCTTGAATTTCTTGTTCGGCGCCACTTCCATGAAGTCATTACGGTCGATATAGAGCTCATTGCAGAACGCCAGCTCTCGGCTGCCCATCGCCTCGTCCTTGGGATGATTGGGTGCGCTGAGCCTCTCCTCCTTATTCTCGGGATAGTTGGTCAGCACCACCTTGAGCGGGTGCAGCACCGCCATGGCACGCGGTGCATTGGCATCCAGGTCCTCGCGGATACAGCTCTCGAGGATACTCATCTCCACGCTATTGTCCGACTTGGTCACGCCGATGCGGTCGGCAAACTCGCGGATCGATGCCGAGGTATAGCCGCGGCGGCGCAACCCGGCGATGGTGGGCATGCGCGGGTCGTCCCACCCCTCGACATGCCCCTCTTCCACCAGCTGGGTCAGCTTGCGCTTGCTCATCACGGTGTACTGCAGGTTGAGGCGCGAAAACTCTATCTGCTGCGGGTGGCAGGGGATGGAGATGTTATCCAGCACCCAGTCGTAGAGCGGGCGGTGGTCCTGGAACTCCAGGGTGCACAGGGAGTGGGTCACTCCCTCCAGCGCATCAGAGATCGGGTGGGTGAAGTCGTACATGGGGTAGAGACACCACTCACTGCCGGTCTGATGGTGGACCACGCCATGGCGGATCCGGTAGAGCGTCGGGTCGCGCATGTTCATGTTGGGCGAGGCCATATCGATCTTGGCGCGCAGCACCTTGGCCCCATCCTCAAACTCGCCGTCACGCATGCGCTTGAACAGATCCAGATTCTCCTCCACCGAGCGATCGCGGTAGGGGCTGTTCCTGCCCGGCTCCTTGAGCGTGCCGCGATACTCACGGGTCTGCTCGGCAGAGAGGTCGCAAACGTAGGCCTTGTCCTTCTTAATGAGCTCGACGGCGAACTCATAGAGCTTCTCGAAGTAGTCGGAGGCATAGTAGACCTTGTCGCCCCAGTCGAAACCGAGCCACTGCACATCCTTTTTGATCGACTCGACGAACTCCACGTTCTCCTTGTGCGGATTGGTATCGTCGAAACGCAGGTTGCACTTGCCGCTATAGTCACGGGCGATACCGAAGTTGAGACAGATCGACTTGGCGTGACCGATGTGCAGGTAGCCGTTGGGCTCCGGCGGGAAACGGGTCATCACCTTGCCGTCGTTCTTGCCCGCCTTGAGGTCGTCATCAATGATGTGACGAATGAAGTTTGTCGGTGCAGCGCCTTCGCTGTTGCTCATGCTCATAAACCTTTTTGATAATTTGTAACAACGCCCAATCGCGGCCCGGAGGCCCGCTCCCACGGCTGTGGTCTCAAAGGGGCGTTACCTCATTTCCTTTACGTCTCGACAATAAGTTCCCGACACTGTCTACCATCGCCGTCCATGGCGGTGTTTGCGGTGAAACCCTTTTCGCTGCTGTCACTGCTGGCGGATATACTCCAGCGCCTTGTCGATACGGCGCAAGGTTGCCTCGCGACCGATGAGGTAGAGGGTCAGATCCAGATCCGGTGCCGGCGAGCCGCCGGTCACGGCAAGGCGCAGCGGCATACCCAGTTTGCCCATACCGATATCCAGCTCCTCGACGGTCTGCTTGATACAGCCGTGCAGCGCCTCGCGCTGCCACTCGACATCGGCCAGCTTCGCCTTCACCTTCTCCAGCGGCTCGATAGCCGCCTCCTTGAAGGCCTTCTTGGCAGACTTCTCGTTATAGCCGTCGAAATCCTTGTAGTAGAAAGCACTGATCTCGGCCAGCTCCACCAGGGTCTTGGCACGCTCGCGCTGCGCCTCGACTACCTCCACGAGGTCCGGGCCTACCGCCGGGTCGATGCCCAGGTCGCCCATGTGCACACTCAGCAGATGGGCGATACGTTCGGCCGGTTCGCTCTTGATGTAGTGCTGGTTGAGCCACAACAGCTTTTCGGTATTGAAGGCGGAGGCGGCCTTGTTCACATCCTCAATGTCGAACAGCTCGATCATCTCATCGACGGTGAAGTGCTCGCGATCCTCATGGGACCAGCCCAGGCGCACCAGATAGTTGAGCAGCGCCTCGGGCAGGATGCCCTGCTCGCGATACTGCATTACGCTCACCGCGCCGTGACGCTTGGAGAGCCGCGCGCCGTCATCGCCAAGGATCATCGGCACGTGGGAGTACTTGGGCGGCTCGGCGCCCATGGCACGCAGCAGGTTGATCTGGCGCGGGGTGTTATTGACATGATCGTCACCACGAATGACGTGTGTAATGCCCATATCCAGATCGTCCACTACCACGGTCAGGTTATAGGTAGGCGAACCGTCGGTACGACGGATGATAAGGTCATCCAGTTCGCTGTTCTGGAACGCCACCTTGCCGCGCACCATATCCTCGAACACCACCACACCGTCGACCGGATTGCGGAAACGAATGACGTGCGGCTCGTCCGGGTCGACATGCTTGTCGCGGCAGTGGCCGTCGTAGCGCGGCTTCTCCTTGCGCTTCATCTGCTCCTCGCGCAGCGTCTCCAGACGCTCCTTCGGGCAGTTGCAGCGGTAGGCCAGTCCCTTCTCCAGGAACTCGTCGATCACCTCATTGTAGCGGTCGAAGCGGTGGGTCTGGTAGAACGGCCCCTCGTCATACTCCAGCCCCAGCCAGGTCATCCCCTCGAGGATGGCGTTGACCGACTCCTGGGTGGAGCGCTCGAGATCGGTATCCTCCACACGCAGCACGAAACGGCCGCCATGCTTGCGCGCATAGAGCCAGGAAAACAGCGCGGTGCGGGCACCGCCCACGTGCAGATAACCGGTAGGACTGGGGGCAAATCGGGTTTTTATGGTCATACAGATAAAAGGCCTGTCTTTCAGTTCAAATCATTGTCTTTGGGGGAAACCTGAGCCTTCTCCCCATAGGGGAAGCGCGCGTGGCCGTAACGGATCACCAGCACCGCCAGACTCAACAACACGATAGCACCGGCCACAGCCAGCATCCGCCACTCGTCCATCGCTTTGATATCCAGAATGAGATAACGGGCCAGTGCCACCACACCGATATAGAGCGGCATGCGTACCGGTAACTGGCCCGACTGCCAGTAGGCGTGGACCATGGCCACCACCTCCAGATAGATAAATAACAGCAACAGGTCGCTCAGCTTTACCTTACTGGCGGCGACCATGAGCATCACCTCCTGGCCGGCCGCGACCAGCGTCGCCAGCAGGATCAACATCAGACCGGCATCCTCAATCAGGCTGCCCAGCGCGATACCGCTTTTACGAAATGGATGTTTAGCTTGCACCTGTTTCCCCGGAAAATCGTGTAACGCGATTATAACCGGCAACGTGCTCGCTCGCGATGCCTAACAAACAAGAATCAGACGTTGACCGGAAGGAATTCAGCCGCTAGTATAGCGC
>JBEPXU010000123.1:0-6436 GCA_041641735.1 Ectothiorhodospiraceae bacterium | reverse complement strand
CCTTCTCCTGCACCCCGTTCAGACGAGCATTGTGTTCCACCTGGTCCAGCGCCCGAGCCGAGCTGTCGACGCAGACAACCTCGTCGGCACCGGCGGTGGCAGCCTCAATCCCCCAGCCCCCGATATAACTGAATACATCCAGTACCCGCATGCCCCTGGCCAGTTGCTGCAGCTGTGCCCGGTTCGTGCGATGGTCATAGAACCAGCCGGTCTTCTGTCCACTCAATAGCGGCACACTAAAACGTGTGCCATTCTCCTCGATCTCGACGGTCTCCGGCACCTCACCCATGGCAGGTGCGATGTAACTCTCCAGCCCCTCCAGCTGCCGGGCGCTGCTGTCGTTACGCCAGAGAATAGCCGCGGGCTTAACCGCCTTATCCAGCGCCTCGAGCAGGTCGTCCTTAACCGCCTCCATACCGGCGGTGTTGATCTGCACCACCAGTACATCGCCAAAACGGTCAACGACCAGTCCCGGCAGCCCATCGCTCTCACCGTAGACCAGGCGATAGAAGGACTTGTCGAACAACCGCTCACGCAAGGACAGGGCAATGTTGAGGCGGTGTACCAGCAACGACCGATCCAAGACGTGTTTGATAGAACGGCTAACCAGACGACCACAGAGCAGTGAGTGAGGATTCACATAACCATTTCCCAGTGGCTTGCCGTCACAGGCAATAAAGGTTACCGCCTGCCCCGGAGTAAAGTCGCTCAGTGGCGAACGAGCGTTATCCACCTCATTGCTGTAGACCCAGACGTGGCCATTACGCAGCCGGCGCTCTTCATGCTTCTTCAGAAAAAGGGGGGCAAGTTCCATTGGGGATCATCCGCTCGGTCAAAGCGCAGATTATGACAAAAAAGCCACGCTGTGCCGAACCATACTCACACTCTTTTCATGGGCGACAGCCATAACGGGCTTCGCTATAGTTGACTACATCAGTCAAGTTTATGCGATGAGGCATTATGTCCAATCAGGCACATACTCCATCACAACACCTCAACCACTTGGTCAATGAAACCAGCCCCTATCTGCAACAACACGCCTACAACCCGGTGGAGTGGTACCCCTGGGGCGAAGAGGCACTGTCGCTGGCCCGCCGCGAGGATAAACCGATCTTGCTCTCCATCGGCTACTCCGCCTGTCACTGGTGCCACGTCATGGCCCATGAATCGTTCGAGAACCCCGAAACCGCAGCGGTAATGAACCGGCAGTTCATTAATATCAAGGTGGACCGGGAGGAGCGCCCCGACCTGGATCGTATCTACCAGACGGCACATCAACTGCTGACCCGCCGTCCCGGCGGCTGGCCCCTCACCATGGTGCTGACACCCGATCAGGTGCCGTTTTTTGGCGGCACCTACTTCCCCCCTGCGGAGCGGTTCGGCTTACCCGCCTTTCGCGATATTCTGCAGCGTATTCACGAATTCTACCGCCAGAATCACGACAGCATTCAGGAACAGAACCACTCCTTGATTGCTGCACTGGAGACCGATCTCAGCGGCAATACTGCCGTACTGGATGACAAACCGGTTAGCCTTGCCGTGCAGGAGCTGGCAGGTAGCTTCGATGAAGTTCACGGCGGTTTTGGCACCGCACCGAAATTCCCTCATGTCGCCAGCCTCGCCCTGATGTTGCGAGATGACGACAAGCAGTCACAGCAGATCGCCCTCTTCTCCCTGCAACGTATGGCGGCAGGGGGGCTGCTTGATCAGCTCGGCGGAGGCTTCTACCGCTATTCGGTGGACGAGCGCTGGGAGATCCCGCACTTTGAGAAGATGCTCTATGACAATGGACCGCTTCTAGATCGCTATGTGGAGGCCTGGCAGCTTACCGGTGACCCCTTCTACCATCGGGCCGCCGAGAAAACCGCCGAGTGGGGCATGCGCGAAATGCAACTGGAACATGGCGGCTATGCCGCCAGCCAGGATGCCGATACCGGTGGCGTCGAGGGCGGCTTCTATGTCTGGACACAAAAGGAACTTCAGTCATTGCTCGGCGAAGAGGAGTGTGCTGTAACCAGCCGTTATTACGGTCTCGACAAACCGGCCAACTTCGAGGGTCGCTGGCACCTCAGGCTCAGCACCGCTCCCGCCGATATCGCCAACACCCTTGGCGTGACGGAAAACAGCGTGTTGGAACTCCTGCAATCAGCCCGCCACAAGCTCTTTCGTGCACGCAAGAAACGCGCAGAACTGGGACGCGACGACAAGGTACTGGTCAGCTGGAATGCACTGATGATTCGTGGCATGGCCAGTGCAGCCATCCACCTGAGGCGTCATGACTTTCTCGACTCGGCAGAGCGGGCCGTCACGTTCATCCGCAATGAGATGTTCCGCGAGGGGCGCCTTGTCGCAAGCTGGAAGGACGGTAAAGGGAAATATCCGGCTTACCTTGACGACTATGCCTTCCTCATTGATGCACTGCTTATCCTGCTGGAGGCACGCTGGACCAGTGAAGACCTGCACTTTGCCCAACAGCTTGCCGATGTGCTGATGGAGCATTTTGAAGATGAACAGAAGGGTGGTTTCTTCTTCACCGCCGATGATCACGAACGACTGATCCATCGGCCCAAGTCATGGATGGATGAGTCGATGCCCGCGGGCAATGGCGTGGCCGCCTCGGCCCTCTTTCGCCTAGGTCACCTCACTGGCAAACTGGAGTATCTGGATGCGGCGGAAAAGACACTGCGTGCCGGGTTCGACATCATGAGCCAATACCCCACCGCCCATGGTGCCATGCTTGGTGCACTTCAGGCGCAGCAACGCGGACTGGAGCTGTTCGTGCTTCGTGGTGAGAGTGAAGCCATCAGGCCGTGGCGGGAAAAACTGTTGAGCGGTTTTCACCCCTTTCGCTATGTCCTCACACTGCCTGACAAGGCAGAGGGACTGCCGGATGCCCTGTGTGACAAACCGCGCCAGGGCGAAGCCGTGGCATATCGCTGCCTGGGACAACAGTGTTCGCCACCGATACGCCGACTGGAGGAGTTGCCCGACTAAACCACCATGCGTGGTCGCTCCGAGAGAAAACCGGTTTTAGATTCAGGCATTCAGATCCGGGATTAAACGGCTCTCGAGCCTGGAAATAGCATCCTTGAGCATCAATTTGCGCTTTTTCATGCGCGACATCTGGAGCTGGTCGGGATAATGGTTCTCCTGGAGTGCATTGATCGCCGCATCAAGGTCGCGGTGTTCCAGCCGCAGCTCCTCCAGGCGCTGGTACATTTTTATCAAATCATCGTTATCCATAGGTCCCGACCCACACAGGGATGATATCCGTTGCAGTATGTTAAAGAGGTATCAAAATACCATAAAACACTACCTTAACGTGAAGTCATGTGAAACCGGTACGAGAAAGACAAAACTGGCAGTAGTAAACTAAACTTCTGTTAAAACGTTCTTCGACAGGGCAGGAGATTGATGCGGCACCAAATTCTCACGTTGACGACTCTTATTCTGCTGCTTGGCGGTTGCAGCAGCGTACCAGAAACGATCCGCGAGGCCCCGCCCGATGCCCCGCCACTACAGGTTGTGCGACAGGCTCCCCCCGAGGCCTATCTCGGTGCGCAGGTGCGCTGGGGGGGAACCATCTCCCGTACCGAGAATCTGCAGGATAAGACCCGCATCGAAATCGTTGCCCGCTCGTTATACAACGATGGTGAACCAAAGCAGGTCGATACCAGTGCCGGACGCTTTCTTGCTGTCATCGGCGGCTTTCTCGACCCGGCGATCTACGCCACCGGGCGACGCCTGACCATTGTCGGTGAAATCACCGGTCATAAGGAGCGTAAGCTGGGCGATATGACTTACAGTTATCCGGTTGTAAAAGTAAAGGCCCACTACCTCTGGCCGCCACCCATCGAACGTGATGACCCGTATGGACCCTGGCATTACGACCCCTGGTATCCATGGCATCGCTACCCCTACTATTGAGAACCATGATTATGAGCCACTTTCGCACGTTTCTGTTTCTAACCCTCACGCTGGTACTGAGCGGCTGTGCCGGCGGGCCCGAATTTAAGACCGACGAGGTCGACATGACCCTGACGCCCAAACAGGCGGTCAGTGAGGTATCCATGCAAAAAGGTAAAAAGGTCCTCTGGGGCGGCATGATCATCAACAGCACCAACCTTGAGGGCAAAACCCGCATTGAGGTGCTGGCCTATCCCCTTGACAGCGATCACGCCCCGCAAACCAGTCAATCTCCCTACGGCCGTTTCCTGCTGTTCCATGACGGCTACCTGGAGACAGTGGACTATGCCCCGGGCCGGCAGATAAGCGTGGTCGGACGCTTTACGGGTACCCGGGTAGGCAAGGTGGACGAAAGTGAGTACACCTATCCGGTGATCCAGGCCGAGCAGCTACACCTCTGGCCACGTGGCGAGAAGAGTAGTAGCCCCCGCCTGCATTTCGGTATCGGGGTTATGTTCGGCGGTTGAGCCAGGGTTGGCATTCGCCGGGGCAGTCATTATCCTTCCTAGCTCACACAAGCCATTACGAGGAATTACCATGTCAGAGCCGCTGCTTCCCCTGCTGGTCGAGGCCGACGTCCTGCAGGGCCACCTGGATAATCCCGAGCTGATTATTGTCGACCTGACCAAGGCCGAGACCTATGCCAAGGGTCATATTCCAGGGGCGGTATTTCTCGACTATGCGCAAATCGTGCGTATGGAAAAACCGGTCGGAGGACTACTGCCGAACGAGGCACAGCTCAGCATTGTCCTCTCCAACCTCGGCATCACCCCCGACTCTCATATCGTGGCCTATGACGATGAGGGCGGCGGCAAGGCAGCACGCCTGCTCTGGACCCTCGAAGCCATCGGCCACCGGCACTACTCACTGCTAAACGGCGGTCTGCATACCTGGTTAAACGAGGGGCACCCCATGGATCAGCAGGCCATCACACCGGAGCCAAGCGACTATCAGGCCAAACTTCAGGCCGACTGTGAGGCGGTTGTTGATCGTCCGTTTATCCTCGAACACCTCAAAGACCCGCAGGTGGCACTGCTGGATGCCCGTTCTCCTGCCGAGTTCCGGGGTGAAAAGCTCTTTGCTGCGCGCGCCGGGCATATCCCCGGCGCCATCAACATTGAGTGGACCGACTTTATGGATCAAAGCCATAACATGCGCCTGAAGGGTATTGCCGAACTGCGGAACATGCTGGAGGAAAAAGGATTTAGCCCGGACAAAACCGTTGTGGTCTACTGCCATACCCACCACCGTTCGGCCCATACCTGGTTCGTCCTCAAATACCTCGGCTACGACAAGGCGAGAGGCTATGAGGGCTCCTGGTCCGACTGGGGCAACCAAAGCGACACCCCGGTCGAGATGTAAACCGGCAAAGCAAATGTGTCGGTCCGCATCGGGCCGGCACCGCTCCTATCCCCCTCCCCCCACGTCACGAACCCCTTTTCGACGTTCTCTACCACCCACGGGCCTTCACGGTGGCAATAGACGTAAGCCCCAATGTGAACTAGCTTTTGGTGCATGAGCTTATGTCATCAGCGGGACGAGATTCACCCAGTTCCCAAACCATCCCCTTTTCGCGGCTATTTCAGTTGAACCGGTTACATACCCAGCAGAGGTTCCAGTCACTCCAGTGACTGGAACGCCAAACAATCCATTGCAACCCCAGGAGAAATCAATGACTGGTGAGGAAAACAAAATCCAGACAAGCGGAACCAAAGATCCAAACAAGGGTTATGTGGCAATCCTCGGCTGGAGTCTCAAAGCGATCGATGCCATCGACCGTTTTGATCGCCGCTATATCATCGTCGCCCCCGACTGGGCCGAGGAGTACGCCAAAAAACATGACATCCCCTTTATGACATGGAATTTCGAGAGACTTAATGAGCGCTCCCATGAGCTGGCCCATCGACTCAAGGATGAGGGTGTGGACGTGGCCATTCCGCTGTTTGAGGAGGTCGTGGAGTGGGCAGGGGCGATTAACTCTGTGCTGCTCGATAATCCCCGTTTGCTGGGCCAGTCCATGCTGTTTCGTGACAAATCGTTGATGAAACGCCGTGCCCAACTGGGAGGCATACGCGTGGGTATCTTTGAGGAGGGGCACGACAAGGGGGATGTCATCCACTTTCTCGTACGCGTCAATCAGGCACTGTTGAAGCTGGACGGCGACCCCAACGACCCGATTCACCTCAAGGCCTTCGATAAGGCCGGTTGCCTGGGTCATCGCGTGATATATACACCCGATGATGTGGAAAATATCCCGGATGACGAGTTCCCCTGCCTGATGGAGAGCCATCTCGACGGCTTCGAGTTTGCCTGTGAGGCGTTCATCTATAACCGAAAAATCCGTTTTCTCAATATTTCCGAATACGTTACCCTTGGCTACTCGGTCTTTGTTCCGGCGTCGCCGGAACTGGAGAAGTGGCGGCCACGTGTGGTCGAGGAGATCGAAAAACTGATCGAGACCTTCGATATC
>JBEPXU010000122.1:0-6493 GCA_041641735.1 Ectothiorhodospiraceae bacterium | reverse complement strand
TGTTATCGGTCATCGTATCGAATTCCTTTAATGTTGCCTTGCGTCTCAGCCCCGACCCATCACTTCATCGAAGCTGCTCTTGCTCTCGGAAACATCCGCTTTGCCAAGTGCCCAGTCCACCACCTCGTCTTCCAGCAGCAGATTCTCAATCTGGGACAGACGGCTCTTGTCGCCCATGTAGAAATTGACCACCTGCTCCGGCTGCTCGTAGGTTGCGGCAATCTCTTCCACCTTGGCCTTGACCTTGTCCTCATCAACCTTCAGCTCGTGGGCCTTGATAATCTCGGCCACCAGCATGCCCAGGGTAACGCGGCGCTCGGCTTCGTCCCTGAACAGTGAGGCATCCAGCTCAGGAGCCGATTTGCCCTGCGGAATCTGCATCTGCTGCATCATCTGCTGCTTGAGGTTTTCCGCCTCGTTATCGACCAGTGCGGCAGGAACATCGATCTTGTTCAGCTCCATCAGAGCGTCCATGACCGCCTGCTTGTTCTTGGCACTGACGGCCTGCTGCAGTTCACGCTCCATGTTCTTGCGCACTTCGTTGCGCAGTGCTTCCAGGCTGCCGTCGCCAATACCGAAGCCCTTGGCAAACTCCTCATCAAGCTCCGGCAGTACCGGCTCCTCGACGCTGTTTACCTTAACCTCAAACTGCACCGGCTTGCCTGCGACTTCACTGTTGCCGTATTCCTCGGGGAATTTCAGGTCCAGGGTGAGTTCCTCACCCGCCTTGGCACCCACGAGTCCATCCTCGAAGCCTTCAATCATACGACCGGAGCCGATGGTAACCGGCACACCTTCGCCGGAGTTTCCGGAGAACTCTTCTCCTTCAATAGTGCCTTTAAAATCGATATTCAAGCGATCGCCTTTCTTGGCCTTTCGCTTGACCGACTTCCACTCAGCGTGCTGCTCGCGCAGATTGTCGATCATCTTTTCGAGATCCTCATCGGTGACCTCGGCAACGACCTTCTCCAATTTGCTGCCGCTGATATCCGCCAGCTCGACCTCGGGCATCACCTCGAAGGTCGCGGTATACTGCAGGCTCTGGCCCTCATCATTCACCTTCGGCTCAATGCTCGGCATACCGGCAGGCTGAAGCTTCTCCTGATTGATCGCCTCGAAGTAAGTGGCCTGGATCACCTCACCAACCACCTCATCGCGAACCTGCTTGCCATATTGCTGCGCCACCACCTTCATCGGCACCTTGCCGGGGCGGAAACCCTTCACCTTGGCGGTCCGGGCAAGACGCTGCAGACGGTTCTTCACCTCGCCGTCAATACGCTCTTCCGGTACTTCAACGGTCATACGGCGCTCGAGACCACTGGTCGTCTCAACTGAAACCTGCATGTTCACTCCTCAAAGATCAATCAGAAATATTAATGGTTGGATCTGCTTCCGCGGCGGGACACCATGCATAAATGTCACGCCGCCAGGGAAACAGAACCGGATAAATTTGGTGCCGTCCCCGAGACTCGAACTCGGACAGGTTGCCCTACCAGAACCTAAATCTGGCGTGTCTACCAATTCCACCAGGACGGCAAAGTCTGCACTAAACGCGGGAGCGTACGGCTTCGAGGCCAAATCAACAAGCCCCTATAACCATACACCCAATAGGTGTTAACCATATCAAGAGAGGAATTATACCTTATCCGGGCGGTAGGAAGACAGCCCATCGGACAAAATCCAGACTTCCGCACACTTTACCGCGCTGGCGCCAGCCCAAGGCAGGCATACCTTTTACTATGGACAGTCAGGCTTTTGCCCGGCAGGACAGTTCAGAGTATCCTAATACCACTTTTATAACCCATCTTTTGGCAGGTATGAGCACAAGCGTCTTCGACGACACCTTGCTGGGTAATGCCCCGGAATTCAGAAGCGTTATCCGCTCGGCGCAGATTGTCGCCGCGACCGATGTCACCGTACTCATCCTCGGCGAGAGCGGGACCGGCAAGGAACTGCTGGCCCACGCCCTGCACCAGGCGAGCCCCCGCTGTGACGGGCCTTTTGTCACCATCAATTGTGCGGCCCTGCCGGAGAATCTGGTGGAATCGGAGCTGTTCGGTCACCGCAAGGGGGCCTTCACCGGCGCCCATGAGCACAATCAGGGGCGCATCCGTGCTGCAGAAGGCGGCACCCTCTTCCTCGATGAGATTGGTGAACTCCCCCTGGCGATTCAGGCCAAGCTGCTGCGTTTTCTCGAATCAGGCGAGTGCCAGGCGGTGGGGGAACACTCCTCCCACAAGGTGGACGTGCGGGTCATCACCGCCACCAACCGCGACCTCTTTACCCTGGTCCGGGAAGGCCGCTTCCGCGAAGATCTCTATTACCGGCTCAACGTCGTGCCGCTGGAGCTCCCGCCCCTGCGCCAGCGCCGCGGAGATGTGGCACTGCTGCTCAAAACCCTCACCACCGAACTGGCCTCCCAGCACGGCCTGCAGCCTCCCCACTTCACCAGCAAGGCACAAACCCGCCTGGAGTCACACCGCTGGCCGGGCAATATCCGTGAACTTCGCAACTTCTGTGAAAGGATGGTGATCCTGCACCACGACCAGGAGGTGGATGTTAGCGACCTGCCGATGGATATCCTCGATCCGCAGGGCGAGACACCGGAAGAGGCCGTCCCCTTCGCCCTCCCGGAAGAGGGCATCAGCCTGGATGATCTGGAGCGGGAGATGATCCGCCAGGCGCTGGACCGCACCCATGGTAACCGTAGTCGGGCGGCACGGTTGTTGGGCCTGACGCGGGATACACTGCTTTACCGGATCAAGAAATACGCGCTTGGATAAGCCGCAGCCTCAACCATAAAAAAGGGCGCCAGAGGCGCCATTTTTCATCCCATTAAACAGCAAAAACGACGATTACATATCACCGTGGTTCATGCTGCCATGGTCCATACTTTTCATGTTACCCGTGCCACCCTTGCCGGCACGCACCACGTGGGTCACGGTCAGGGATTCACCGTTTTTGAACTCCAGAGTCACCTCGACCTTGTCACCGGCCTTGAGGGTATGTTTCGGCTTCATCAGCATGATGTGATAATCATTCGGCTTAAAGGTCAGCTTGCCTCCTGCCGGGATCGCGATCTTCATCTGGTGGACCATCTTGGCCATACCGTCTTCCATCACCGTGCGGTGGAGCATGGCATTGCCGAAGGCGGGACTACTCGCCCCTACCAGGGTACGCGCCTTGTCACCCTTATTGTGCAGGGTGATATATCCGGCCAGTGCGCTGGCACCAGGCGGTGCCTCACGGATCCAGGCATCGCTGACCACAACATCCCCACCCGCCTGAGCAATACCGGCCCAGAGACCTGTCAGAAGAATCATTATCAAACGCTTGCTCTGCTTCATCATTGTGCTTCCTCTTTGTGGTTTATCCATTCAGTCCTTCGTCTCCAACACGTTTCAGCGCAAAGTGAAACGCATCGTAAAATTCACCGGCCAGGGCAGCTTGATTAAGTCCGGAGGCGGCGGTAAGGGTTGTGCATCCCGAACTGCATCGCTTGCTGCGGAGCTTAACAGCCTATGGCCGCCGACGGCGGTGAGCCCTTCGACTCGCCCTGCAGCTTTCAGGGTAAAGCTGACATTCACATCGCCCTGTATCCCTCGTCGACGTGCCGCGCGCGGATAATGTTTGTGAGACTCGATATGCGCCATCAATCGGCGCAAATACTCCTGCTTGGCCTGCTCGATCACCGCCGGGTCTTCCACGCTACCCTGCACCACCTCCGCTGCAACCGGCGCCTTTTCCGCTTCGGCAGAGGTTGCTGCCGGCGGAGGTGTCTGTTCCTGCCTGGCGGGCTTGGCCTCCGGTTCTGGCTGGTGCGCCTTTTCCGCCCGTTTCTCCGGTTTCGGCGGCTCGGGCCTCGGCGGCGGTTCCGGCGCCTCGGTCACCTCTGGCTCCGGCGGTTTATCCGGTACCGGTTGCTGCGGTTGTGGCACGGTCCGCGGGGCAGCTACCGAACGAAAACTCACCCGGGTGGTACTGCGCGGCGGTTTTACCTGCTCGCTGTTACCGGCAGTGGACCCGGTGTTAAAAAATAGCAAGGCATGAAGCAGCAGTGAGGCGGCGATCGCGCCGGACCAGACTGCCCAGTCGTTAATCCTCATTGCTGTTCGGTCACAATGTCCACACCATCGGCACCGGCCTTGCGGGCGGCATCCAGTACAGCCACCGCTTTGCCAAGCGGTGCACCGCGATCACCGCGCACGCGTACCAGTTTATCCTTGCGTCCCTTCAGCTGCTGGCGCAGCATCGCTTCAAGGTTCTCGGGTTCGACGATATGCTCGTCGATAAGAAATAACCCGTCCGGCTTGATCACCACCTCAAGCTGATCGTCCTCCGAGACTACCTCACCACTGTCCGCCACCGGCAGATCGATATTCAGCGCCTGCTCCTGCACAAAGTGCGAGGTCAGCATAAAAAACACCAGCAGTAGAAAAACGATATCAATAAGCGGTGTCAGATTAGGTATCTGACTGGTACGACGGCGCCCCTCAAACTGCATGCACGCCGCCCTCACGATGATGCGCCGCCTCGGTCTCTTCGCTGCCATCGCTATGAGGTAACTGCTCCAGCAGCAATGAGGCACAGCTACGCATACTTTGGGCACGGCGATCCGCCATCCCCTCCAGCATATGCAGCAAAAGCAGTACAGGAATGGCCACCGCCAGCCCGACGCCGGTCGTCAACATCGCCTCCCAGATGCCCCCCGCCAGCGCCTGGGCATCCACGCGTCCACCGGCCTGCTCGATCACCATAAAGGCCTTAATCATGCCGATGATGGTCCCCAACAGGCCCAGCAATGGTGCGGTGTTACCCAGAATGCCCAGGGTACGGAATCCCCGCTCCATACGCTGTAACTCCACCGAGCCGATGCGCTGTGCAACCCGACTTAAATCCTTTACCCCGGCGGCGGCCGCATCAAGGGTTCCCTTGAGGATCGTCACCTCCGGTCCCTTGAGCCGTCCCAGCCAGTCGCCCAACTCGCCACGTGCCAGCACTGATGGCAATTGTTGCTCAAACTCCACCGGCAGGCGGCCCATCAAAAAGAATTGCACCAGGCGCTCCAGAATAATCGCCAGGGCCAAAATGGAATATCCCAGCAGCACCCAGACGACCACACCGCCCTTATCGAAAATATCCGTCAACATCATGGTTGTACCCATCCCAGTGCCGTGACGGCACCCAACAAAATCAACATACCTCCCGCGCCGGCTTCCAGCCTGCCTCGCCACTGGACCAGTGCCTGTCGCACCTGCAGGCCAAAGTGTGCCACAAGCAAACCGAAGACCAGTGCCGGAACAACGACGGCGCCAAGACCGAAGGCTAATCCGAGCTGGGCACCGAGTACCGGATCGGCGCCGGCGGCGGCCACGGTCAACACGGTTCCCAGCGGCACGCAGGGATTGAGTGCCATGCCCAGGCCGAGACCGAACAGACTGAAAGGCACCAGTTTCTGTTTCGCCTTTTTGCCCGGTATCGCAACCACCTGCTCTTTGGGCGATGAAACGCCGCAAGGCTTTCCCTTACCGGCACGACGCAACAATAAAAGTCCCAGTAGTACCGTGGCAATGCCGAGGATAATACCCGCTGGCCCCTCCTTGAACCAACTGGTTGCGGTATAACCGGCATAGCCGGCCACGGTACCCAGGGCGGTATAACCGGACAGCCGCCCGAGGGAGAACGGCGCAATCACTCCGAAGGTACGGCGCCAACCACTCTCCTGCGTTAAAAAGACCGGTCCAAGATAGGGCAGACAGGTGACACTGCAGGGACCGGCACCGAAGAGTAGCCCCATCACCATTGCCGCCCCGAAGCTGAGACTCAGCGTCTCCATGGGCTACCCCTCCTGACCACGCCTGCGCCACCAACCGAGCAGATTGCGTTTCTCCCACTGCCCCTGAGCCTTCTTGCGCTTCTTGAAATACGCCGGGTCGGCCTTGAGCAACGGCACAACGGTGTACTTGAGTTGCAACACCTCTTTGTCGGGACAAAACTCCACGCAGCGACCGCAAAGGGTGCAGTCTGGGAAAAGGACGTTTTTCTTTTCCATCTCGGTGTGGATCTCACGGATATCCATCGGACAGGCCTTGGCACAGAGACCGCATTTCTCGCACCGCGGCTTGGCATTCTTTACCAACCGCACCAGACCGATCTTGCGGAAGACCGCATGCAGAGCCAGCAACGGGCAGATACGGCAGAAGGGTTGCCGCACGAAAAGCCCCCAGGCGATGATCAGGCCGAACATGAAGTTGGCGATGAGTGAAAGCAGCATATAGCCCCAGCTTGAGGTGTCGACGTAAAGCTGGTCGGTACTGCCGGTGGCCAGTGAAGTCAGGATGCGGCTGGGGCAAATCTTGCAGAAGGGGTCGCCCGCCTCATGGCCCGTTATGCCCAGCCCGGTCAGCAGCGGAAAGGCGAAAACCAGCAAGACCAGGATCAGCCACTTCAGCGGCCGGATTTTATCGACAACACTTTGCGGCAGTGACTCGAT
>JBEPXU010000121.1:0-6545 GCA_041641735.1 Ectothiorhodospiraceae bacterium | reverse complement strand
AATGGATGTTTAGCTTGCACCTGTTTCCCCGGAAAATCGTGTAACGCGATTATAACCGGCAACGTGCTCGCTCGCGATGCCTAACAAACAAGAATCAGACGTTGACCGGAAGGAATTCAGCCGCTACTATAGCGCGCCTTCAGACATCGGGTGCTTAGCTCAGCTGGGAGAGCATCGCCCTTACAAGGCGAGGGTCGCAGGTTCGATCCCTGCAGCACCCACCAAACGCAAAAAGCCGGCTTGATGCCGGCTTTTTTCATTTTCGCTACTGCAATCTCAACAGGGAGACGGGTTGGGATTGAGCTGCAGCCACTCCGACTCGCTCATCCGCCGGAAACTCCCATCGGCAAATTCGACGAAAACACTGCCCGGCTTAACTCCCAGCACCAGCAAACTCTCATCCCGTGATGTGCGATAGATCCTGCCACTTACCGGTTCTATCTTCTCCTGCAGGTTGGCGACCTGTGCCATGCTATTCCCTCCAAACGATAATCCCATTAGGTGTAAACAAAAACTCTTAAACACCGCTCTGTGGCGGTTTCAATATTATGTATAGCGTATTTGGATGAAATTGCTATGACATTGGCTCAACCAATGAAGCGGAAACGCAATGCCCTTTTCAGCCCCTGCAACATCAACCACAGAAGCAATAGTGGCAAAAGGATAGTCTGCAGGGTGAAAATCACGATCAGGTTAATGGCATGCTCACTGGCATCGGCGGCGGCCTCCTTGTAATGCTGGATATAGGCCTGGATATCCATGCGTGAAGCAGCACTGTCCACCATCCGTTGGGCCCTCTCCAGCAGCGACTCATCCGCTTTGACCGGCTTTTCCGCCTCGGCATGTTGATTGATTCGGGCAATATCCTCGGTGGTCTTTTCGATACGCTGTGTCGAAGTGGTGTATTGCTCCTCAAGAAAGAGGTGAAACAGCCCCTCCGAGGCCACCGCCACCAACGGGATACAGAAACGGATCACCACCATCAAAAGTGCGGCCTTGTAGGCCACGGGCCTGAACCAGGTGGGCTGTCTGCCCCGGTACCAGAGAGCAATAATGGCAAAGAGGAGAGTAGAGAGGATCAGAACTGTAAAACTGAGCGAGGAAAAAATCGCCAACAACATCTTCTGCAGCCCCAGTGAGGTACTGCTGGCCAGCATAACCCAGGAGAAGCGCTCGATAAGGTCATTGATGGGATCGAGGATCTGACCGGGGGTGAAGTTGATCCCCACCCCTGCCGGCTGAATCGCCACCTCGGTTCCCTGCGCGACAGAGATCACCCCATTGAGACTGCGGGCCACGGCAAAGGTGACGAGCGCTCTCTTGAAGCCCTTGTCAGTATAGGCCTCGCCATAACTGTCTACAGTCCCGCTATAGGCAGCCACGGCCAGCACCGTAGCCACCAGAGTGAGAGTGATTTTTCGATATAGAGGACTCATGGTCTGCTCCCAGCAGTCATGGCCCGACTATATCATTTTTCGAGACAGTACTCTTACGACAACTGTGCCTGAAAGCGGCGCCTGAGCCAGCGCATGAGTGCCCCGATAACCGGCAGACGTGCATAGAGTTGCATGGCAGGATCCCAGTAATCGATATGCTCCACCACCTTCCCGTGTCTGTCAAAACGGACACGGCTGGTTCCCTCGATACACCAGGGAAAGCCGGATTTACCGCGGGGCAAAAAATAGAACCGCCAGAAGAGAAAGCAAACCTCGCTGCCGGCGACAGCCTCAATTACCTCAAAGCGCGCCCCTTCGGTCGTTGCATACATATGCCTGAAAACGCCCTCTATTGCCTCTACGCCGAACACATCATTGAAGGGATCGGAAAACCGGGCCTCCGGGGCGAACACCTCCTCCATTTCAACCAGCCTGTTTGGCGTAAGGCTTTCGAAAAAATCGACATAGCGCCTAAGGGCCTGCTCGCTCATCGCCCAATCCCCGTCATCCGACGTATCAATGGGAAGTAGAGCCCATACGGCAGGCTGCGCAGCACCTTGAGAAAATAGGTAAACCGCTTCGGGAAGGTGATCTCGAAGCCGTCCCGGCCGATACCCCGGTGAATCGACTCCGCCGCCTCCTCAGGGGTCACCAGTGACGGCATCTTGAAGGGATTCTGCGCGGTCAGGGGGGTCTTAACAAATCCCGGATTGACCACCTTGATATCCACCCCCTGCCCTTCCAGTTCGATCCGCAGGGACTCGGCCAGGCTAATCAGCGCCGCCTTGGTCGCACCGTAGGCACCGGCAAGCGGAAGTCCGCGATAACCGGCGACGCTGGCATTAATAACGATCTGGCCACTCCCTCGGGCCAGCATAGCCGGCAGGACTGCGGCCACCCCATTGACCACACCGAGATAGTTCACCTCCATCAGTCGACGGCACTCCCCGGCATCAAGCTCATCCGCCGGCATCGGTCGGTAGTCTCCGGCATTGAAAACCGCCAGGTCGATCCCGCCCTGCTCCCGCTCAATCAAGGCCGCCGCTTCACTCATCCTCTCGCTATCGGTGACATCCGCGGCCAGCGGGATAAGCTCACCGGGGCCGCTCTCCTCTTTCGCCGTCTGCACCAGGCGCTCAACACCTCGCGACGAGATATAGACACGCGCCCCTGAGCGGGAGAGGCGTAGCGCCAGCTCGCGCCCGATCCCGGAACTGGCGCCGGTTACCCATGCCGTCTTCATTGTCCTGCCTCCAAGGCTATACACACATGTACAAATGTTAGCAGAAGTGTTATATATTTCTATACAAAACATATACACGCTGCGAGGAACCGCCACATTGTCGCCAGAACATCCTCTCTACCCGATACGAACCGTCGCGGAGCTAACCGGCGTTAACGCCGTGACCCTGCGTGCCTGGGAACGGCGCTATGGCCTGATCAATCCTCATCGCACGCCCAAGGGGCACCGTCTCTATACACAGGCGAATATTGAGCTGATACGCGAGGTGCTGGCACTGCTCGACCGCGGAATGCCAATCGGTCAGGTGAGCCGCTACCTCGAACAACAGCAGCGAGGTATCGGAGAGGCAGCGGGCACGGCCAGGCAGGATGACTGGAAGAGTTATCAGCAGCGCCTCATCCAGGCCATCATTGACTTCAACGAGCAGGAACTGGATGCCGTCTACAATGACGCCCTGGCGCTCTATCCGATCGATGTGGTCACCGAACACCTGCTGACGCCGCTTTTGAGAAAGCTGGGTGAACGCTGGCGCTCGCACCCCGGGGGCATTGCCGAAGAGCACTTTTTCAGCGTCTACATGCGCAATAAAATCGGCGCGCGGCTCCACCACCAGCCCACACGCCAGGGCGGTCCACTGCTGCTCTGCGCCTGCCTGCCCGGCGAACAGCATGAGATGGGGCTGCTCCTGTTCTGCCTGGCTGCAGCCAATCACGGCTACCGCTTCATCAATCTCGGTGCCGACACACCCTATGAGGCGCTGGGATACGCCCTGGACCACACCCCGGTAGAGGCGGTGTTGCTGTCGGGCTCTGCTCCTGCTCAAGCAAATCCGCTGGATCGCACCCTGCACCAGTTCATCTCACACTCCCCCGTCCCTGTCATGGTGGGTGGGAAAATCGCTGAGATGCACCATGACGAGATCCTGGGGTTGGGAGCCACACCACTGGGGGCGGATACCCCCACCGCCCTGAGACGCATGATGGCGATCGTCCAACAACGGCGCGAGGAGAGCGGACGATGAAGCACATTGGCCTGGTATGGTTCCGTCGCGACCTTCGCCTGACAGACAACCCCGCCCTTGAGGCGGCACTCGAGCGCTGTGACAGGGTCATTCCGATTTACATCCACGCACCGCAGGAAGAGGGGGACTGGGCACCGGGCGCCGCCTCACGCTGGTGGCTGCACCATAGCCTTGAGGCGCTGGATGCTTCACTGCGCGAACGCGGCTCACGCCTCACCATCCTCGAGGGGGAAAGCCTGGCAACACTGCAGCATCTGGTAGAGCGCACAGGAGCCACCCACCTGTTCTGGAACCGGCTCTACGAACCGGCTCTTACGGAGCGTGACAGTAAGATCAAGCAGCAGCTGCAGGGACACGGTCTCACCGTGGAGAGCTTTAACGCAGCGCTACTGTTCGAACCCTGGCAGGTTCTCAAGGACAACGGCGAGCCCTATCGCGTCTTCACTCCTTACTGGAAGGCGCTGCAGCGGCGGGGATTGCCGCAGATACCGCTACCAGCCCCCAAGAGCATTGGTACAACCAACAGCGAGTTGCAGTCGCTCACCGTCGACGCCCTGAATCTGCTGCCTGTTCCCCGCTGGGACAGCGGACTCCACTCACGCTGGGAACCGGGCGAGCGTGGAGCCTGGCAGCGGCTGGAGCTGTTCATCGATGATCGACTCCTCTCCTATATCGATGAACGCGATATCCCAGCGGCCGAGGCCAGTTCAACCCTCTCCCCCCACCTCCACTTTGGCGAGATCAGCCCCCGGCAGATCGTCGCAGCGGTGGAGCAGTTGAGCATCGGAAATGCCAGCACGGGTCTAATCGGCAATGCTGAGGCTTTCCTGCGTGAACTTGCCTGGCGCGAATTCGCCCACTACCTGCTGTTCCATTTCCCCCATACTCAGGCGCAGCCCTTTAATCCCCGTTTCGAGCATTTCACCTGGGCCCCACCCGAACCCAAGCGGCTGCAGGCCTGGCAGCGGGGACGGACCGGTATTCCCATCGTCGATGCAGGAATGCGCGAGCTGTGGCACACCGGGTTTATGCATAACCGTGTCAGGATGATTGCCGCCTCCCTGCTGAGCAAAAACCTGCTCTATCCCTGGCAGGAGGGGGCTCGCTGGTTCTGGGACACGCTGGTGGATGCCGATCTCGCCGGCAACACCCTTGGCTGGCAGTGGGTCGCCGGCTGCGGAGCGGATGCCGCCCCCTTCTTTCGCATCTTCAACCCGGTGCTGCAGGGGCAAAAGTTTGACCCGCAGGGGCGGTATGTACGGCGGTGGCTACCGGAGATTGGCGCACTGCCCGACCGTTACATCCACCACCCATGGCAGGCACCGGCGGAAGTGCTGCACCAGGCCGGTATCACCATCGGCCGTCACTACCCGGCACCGATCGTCGATCTGAAGCTAAGCCGGACACGGGCACTGGAACGGCACGCCGAACTCAAGCATCTGAATTAGTTAGCTTTTTAACCGCCGAAGAAAATCCACTCGCAATATTTATACATATTTGTACATTTTGCTGTACAAATCACGGTATTTGTATATTATCTGTATAGGTGTAGTACAAATATTGTATAGCTATTGAGGGCAGAACGATGCGTAAGCGGATCGCGGTAATCGGGGGTGGCGTGGCCGGTCTGTCGGCCGCATGGCTGCTCAACAGAGATCACGATGTCACACTGTTTGAGAAAAACAGCTACATCGGTGGCCATACCAACACGATTGAAGTGGATAGCCCGCATGGTCCCCTCAGCATCGATACCGGATTCGTTGTCTTCAACCGGCGTAACTATCCCCACCTGACAAGGCTTTTCGCCCACCTGGGCATTGCAGGTCAGGACGCCGAAATGTCATTCTCGGCCAGCATCGATGGCGGCCAGCTTGAGTATGCAGGCTCCAATCTCAATACCCTCTTCGCCCAGCGCGGCAACCTGATTAATCCACCCTTCCTGGGGATGCTGCGGGATATTTTGCGCTTCAACCGCGATGCGAAGGTTAGCCTGATGACAGGCAATGCCGACCAGCTCAGCCTGGGAGAGTACCTGGAACGAGGTGGCTACGGCTGGCGCCTGTGTGATCACTATCTGCTGCCGATGGCCGCGGCCATCTGGTCCTGCCCCACCGACACAATGCGCCGGTTTCCCGCCCTCAGCTTTCTTAAGTTTTTCGAAAATCACGGTTTGCTCGATCTCACCCACCGTCCCCAGTGGCAAACCGTTAAGGGTGGCAGTCACCAGTACGTCAAACGGATGTTGCAGGACCTGGGCGAATCCGCGCTCAGTAATACCCCGGCAGTGGTTGTACGGCGCAGCGATAACGGCGTCGAGGTCGATTGCGGGGACGATGAACAAAACCACTTCGATGAGGTGGTGTTCGGTTGCCACGCCGATGAGGCCCTGCGCATGATCCATCAACCCTCGGCCGAGGAGCAACGCATCCTCGGCAGCTTCGGCTACCAGGAAAACCGCGCCTACCTGCACACCGATATCGCACTGATGCCCCGTTCACGACGGGTTTGGTCCGCCTGGAACTACCTCACCCGTAGCGAAAACCGGCGCACACAAAACGTCTCGGTCAGCTACTGGATGAACAGGCTGCAACGACTGAATGCAGATCGCGATTACATCGTCAGCCTCAATCCGCTGCACGATCCTGACAACAGCAAGGTTATTGCGGAGATGGTGTACCACCACCCGGTATTCGATGAACAGGCGGTACTGGCACAGAAGCTTCTTCCTACCATCCAGGGCAGAGACAGGCTCTGGTTCTGCGGCAGCTATGCCGGCTATGGCTTCCATGAAGACGCCTTGCGCTCCACCGTTACCATGCTGGAGCGAATGGGTGAACCGGTTCCC
>JBEPXU010000120.1:0-6662 GCA_041641735.1 Ectothiorhodospiraceae bacterium | reverse complement strand
GCCCAGCAGGTGCGTGAAAAGATGCCCGATGCCGTCAGCATCTTTATCCTTCCTCCTTCGCGCGAGGAGCTGGAACGCCGCCTGCGCGGCCGGGGCACCGATGCCGACGATGTCATTGCCCGGCGCCTGGGCGAGGCGGTCACTGAGATGAGCCATTATAAGGAGTTCGACTACCTGGTCTTCAATGATGACTTCGACACTGCCCTGGCCGAACTGCGCGCCATCGTGCTGGCAAGACGCCAGCGGGCCGAGGTGCAGATCGAGGCCAATCAGGCCGTGCTCGACGCCCTGCTGGCCTAAAGGACTCTTGCCGAGGCGCAAAGACGCCAAGGGATTACAGGTAAGCCCCTTCGCGTTACCGGCACCTCTTCGCGACCGGGACGGTCACTCCTACACTACCTGTAAGCATCGTAGGAGCGACGGTCCCCGTCGCGATTAACCCTTGTGTGCTCTGTGCCCTCTGTGGCAAAAAACCCTCACGATTTGCTATCGCCCTTCAAGATCTGGTATCCGCGACCTGCTTTGGCGTAGAATAAACGGTCCTACTACGAATCCGCATATTTTTGGAGTAACAACATGGCGCGTGTAACCGTCGAAGATTGCCTGGACAACGTGGACAACCGCTTCCAACTGGTGCTGGTTGCCACCAAGCGTTCCCGCCAGATCGCCAATGGCTCAGAGGCCACCGTTGAGCTGGAAAACGACAAGCCCACCGTTGTCGCCCTGCGCGAAATCGCCGAGGGCCACGTCACACGTGAGATCCTCAACGATGCCCCCATTGCCGAAGACACCGGCAGTTCCGCCATCACCGAGGACGAGGTCCGTAACGAAACCACCTGATATGGTGGCCACTCCCCCCCTGAACTCCTCGATGGGTCAGGACGTGTTCCTGATCAGTGACCTCTGTGCCATGCTCGAGGAGTATCTGGAAGCCGAACAGGTCAAGGAGGTCTATCAGGCCTACCTGTTCGGCGCCGAGGCCCATGAGGGCCAGCGCCGCATGAGCGGCGAACCCTATATCTACCACCCCCTGGCCGTCGCCCGCATCCTTGCGGAGATGCACCTGGACCACGAAACCATCATCGCGGCCATCCTCCACGATGTCATCGAAGACACCCCCACCGCCAAAGAGCAGCTGGTAGAACGCTTCGGCGAGGAGATCGCCGAACTGGTCGACGGGGTGAGCAAACTGACCCACATCGAGTTCGAATCCAAGGCCGAGGCCCAGGCCGAAAATTTCCGCAAAATGATGCTGGCGATGGTGCAGGACATGCGGGTGATCCTGATCAAACTCGCCGACCGCCTGCACAACATGCGAACCCTTGGCGTGATGCGCCCCGACAAAAAACGCCGCATCGCCAAGGAGACGTTGGAGATCTACGTCCCCATCGCCACCCGCCTCGGTCTCAATCGCATACGTCTGGAGCTGGAAGACCTCGGTTTCGTCTCCTATTACCCGCTGCGATCCCGCGTCCTCTCGGAGGCGATTAAAAAGGCGCGCGGCAACCGCCGCGAGGTAGTGCAAAAAATCCAGAACGCCATCCAGGAGCGCCTGCGTCAGGAGGAGCTACCGGGCGATATCTGCGGCAGGGAGAAACACCTCTACAGCATCTACCTCAAGATGCGGAACAAACATCTGGCCTTCGCCGACGTGATGGACGTCTTTGCCTTTCGCATCGTGGTGGACAAGGTGGACACCTGTTACCGGGTGCTTGGCGCGATCCACAACCTCTACAAACCGGTCCCGGGCAAGTTCAAGGACTACATCGCCATCCCCAAGGCCAACGGCTACCAGTCGCTGCACACCACCCTGCTGACTCCCTATGGCTTCCCCATCGAGGTGCAGATCCGTACTGTCGATATGGAAACCGTCTCTGAGGCGGGCATCGCCTCCCACTGGCAATACAAGACCGGTAGCGACTCCAACAGCATCGCCCATATCCGCGCCCGCGAATGGCTCAAGAACCTGCTGGAGCTGCAGCAGCGCGCCGGCGATTCACTCGAGTTTCTGGAGAACGTCAAGGTCGACCTGTTCCCGGACGAGGTCTACGTCTTCACCCCCACCGGCGATATCATGGAGCTGCCGCGCGGCGCCACCGCGGTGGACTTTGCCTATGCGGTGCATACCGACGTGGGCAACAGCTGCGTCGCCGCCAAGGTCGACCGGCGTCTGGCACCGCTGCATACCGAACTGCTCAACGGTCAGTCGGTGGAGATCATCACCTCCCCCGGCGCACGCCCGAACCCCACCTGGCTTAACTTCGTGGTCACCGGCAAGGCCCGCGCCACCATCCGCAACTACCTCAAAAACATGCAGGAGGAGGAGTCCGTCGTGCTGGGTCGCCGCCTGCTCGATCGCGCGCTTGCCGACGTACAACTCAGCCTGAAGGATGTCCCCGCCTCGCAGATGCGAACACTACTTGATGAATACGGTCTTGGAAGCGAAGAGGCACTACTGCAACAGATCGGCCTGGGCAACCGCATGGCCCCGCTGGTCGCCCGCGCGCTTGGCGCCCAGGAAGAGGAAGGTGCCAAAAGCCGCGGCGACGGCACCGGCTCACGGCCCTTGGCTATTCAAGGTACAGAAGGCACCGTGGTGCAGTTCGCCAAATGCTGTCGCCCCATCCCCGGCGACAAGATCCTCGGGCTACTCACCGCCGGCCGCGGCATCGTGATCCACACCCAGGACTGCAAGAACGTCGCGGAATTCCGCAAATACCCGGAAAAGTGGCTCGATGTGCAGTGGGCCGAGGGCGTCGAAGGCGACTTCCCCGTCGACCTGCGGATCGAGGTCAACAACCAGCGCGGCGTGCTGGCCATCGTCGCCGCCGCCGTCGCTGAAACCCAAGCCAATATCGACAACATCAGCCTCGATGAGCGCGACGGCCTACACACCACACTCAACCTCACCGTCTCCGTCACCGGCCGCGTCCACCTCGCACGCATCATCCGCCGCCTGCGCGCTATTGAACAGGTGCTAAAAATCATTCGCCGCTAACACCATGCGCCGCTGGCTCCTCCTGGCCCTAATTGCCATCTCCCTGCTCGGCTGCAGCGATCCCGGAGAACGGAACGAAAAGGGCCAAACCCCGCTTATCCTCGCCGCTGAAGCCGGTGAGCTCAAACAAGTACAGGAATTAATCTCAGGTGGCGCCGACATTCACGCCCGCGACCACTGCCTCTTCACACCGTTATTAAAGGCCGCACAAAACGGCCACTACGACATCGCCAAACTGCTGCTGGAAAAGGGTGCCGACCCGGACGACACCGATCAGGGCCTCTACAGCGCCGTAATGTTCGCCGCCGGTAACAACCATCCGCGCCTTATCGAATTGTTGCTCGACCACGGCGCCCACATCGACCTGGCCGACGAAAGCATGGGCTGGACCGCCCTCATCTGGGCCGCAAGGGAAGGCCATGCCCAATCCGCCGCAATATTACTCAAACATCAGGCCGATCCCGACATCCACGATCAAAGCGGTAACACCGCCCTGACCTGGGCGGTAAAGCGAGGGTATATCGATGTCGTCAGGGAACTGCTGGAGGCGGGTGTGCAGGCGAATCAAACCGATGGGGATGGAGGCACTGCACTGGTGATTGCGGCGGAGACGAGGAACAAAGAGATGCTCGATTTATTGGCTGCGCATGCGGTCGGTCGAAAACAGAACAAACAGCAAATATCAGATTAAGTTTGATAGTAAACCGTTTTGCAATTCGATACTGGTTAAGTACTATCGACAGAAATGGAGTTAACTGCGCTGAAGGATTCACCTCCATCGCCTATGCTCCGAAAGGAATTTTCGTTAGGACTCAATGATGTCTATTTAAAGTCAGGCATCAATAGCGCACAGGAGCAATAATCATGCAGCCGGTATTTTTCGTAAGAAATATTCCAACACTGTACTGCTTTGCGCTGTGTGTTCTTATTTTTGTCAGTAGTGCTGCTGCTCAAAACAACATCTCTGACCCGAAGAAAGCAGAGGCCATAACCAGCTCACCAAGCCATGATAAAAAATTCTATTCGCTTGTTGGCTCGGTGATAAAGCAGTCAAAAAGGGATTCCGCAATAGCCCTTCTTTATGGATCGAAAACATTTTCACAACTTAAGCCCGATGCATTCGAAGACTTTCGCAGATTATTTTTACGCGTACCACCCAACAAGATATACCCGATAGCAAAAAGGCGATATAAATTACGCAAAGAAGAAGTCGACGCCTTACGAACTCTAATGGGAATCAATATCTCTACCACCATAAAAGACTTGGGTTACTCTAAGGATGAACTTGAGTCATTAAATAAGTTTACACTCAATGGCACAGGCATTGGCGAACTCAAACTCGGCATGTCTATTCATGAGGCCTCTGAAAAACTTGGAATAGATATTTGGAGTTCACCCTACCAATACGGGTCTTCTGATTGCCGCTCCTACGCCCTAGGAGATACACGTAACAATTGGGTAATCCGATTTATCGTGGAGAATGAAAAAATCATGAAGATCGATGTCTTTAATAGTGCCATCCCAACAGATACTGGAATCAAAGTCGGCGATTCAGCATCACGCATAATGGAGCTTTACCCTAAATCATATGATTGGGGATATGCTCACGAAGCCTCCATGGGAACCATAACCGTGCACCTTAGCAATGATACAGAATATGAGTTCACCGTCGACCACGTCGTGTTCGACGACAAGACTCATGCCTGGCAACGTTCGCCAAGCGATGAAATACGAAGCATGAGCGTTGGATTTACTGGTACGGGCACGGTGGAAGGTTGCTTGTAAAACCTAACATGGACAGCCACAGAACGTAGAATATGGAAGTATAAAAAGAGGCGAAGACGCTCCCGCTTAGATAACACCAATGCGCAAGACATACATCATATTGCTTCGTCATTGTCATTCCTTGCAATGACACCAGCCTTACCTTTGAAGCCACTTTTCGCTAAAGTGTCACCACTCACCAAATAACAACTTCAAATATCCAAAGGAGTGCAGCACATGGCACGCGAAATCATTCACAGCGATAAAGCCCCCGAAGCGATCGGCACCTATTCCCAGGCGGTCAAGGTGGGCACGACGGTTTACCTCTCCGGCCAGATCCCGCTGGTGCCGGAGACCATGGTTCTGGTTGCCGGTGACATGGAAGCGCAGATTCGCCAGGTATTCGATAACCTTACCGCTGTGGCCGAAGCGGCTGGCGGTTCGCTGGCGGATGTCGCCAAGCTGAACATCTTCCTCACCGATCTTTCCTACTTTCCGCTGGTCAACGAGGTAATGGCCGATTACTTCCAGCAGCCCTACCCGGCCCGTGCTGCTATTGGTGTCGCCTCCCTGCCCAAAGGGGCGTGGGTGGAGATGGACGGCATCCTTGAACTCGACAGCTGATCGGTAGCGACCCATGACACGGGGGTGGCGCGAACCCTTTACCCTGATCGCTGCAGCCGTTGTGCTGTTGGCGGCACTGGAGTTTGCCACCCTCGGTCTGCTACGCCACCTCGACTACGCCTTTACCGATCTGCTGCTTCGTCACCAGGCCGAGCAGCGCCAGCCCGACGGCAATGTGGTGCTGGTAGATATCGACGAGTCCAGCCTGGCGCGCATGGCACCGGAGCAGGGCCGCTATCCGTGGGCTCGCTCGGTCCATGCCGAGGTAGTGGAGTGGATCGCCCGGCAGCAGCCCAAGGCGATCCTCTTCGATATCATCTTTAGTGATCCCGACCCACTGCGCCCGGACGATGATCGCTACCTTGCAGAGGTGGCGGCGAGCCACGACAACCTCTATTTCCCCTTCGTCAAACTGCATACTGAACAAGACGATGTCGGACTGCCGCTGGCCGACTACGGCGAGGTACTCGGTTTTAAAAAGACCACCTCAGCCAGGGCCAATGCACATACCGCTCTGATATTGCCCTACATGGCCCTCAACCTTGATGGCCGCCTGGGGGCCATCAATTTTCAGGAAGACAGCGACGGGGTAGGGCGCCACTACCCACTCTACCTCGAGGCGCAGGGCTGGCATCTGCCCTCGCTCCCGGCGCAGGTCGCCGGCTCGCTGGGATACCCGCTACCCGAGGGCAGGGACATTCGCCTGAACTGGCAGGGGCCGGCATTGAGCTATCCACGCATCGCCTATGCCGACCTTTATGAAGACCTCTCACGGCAACACCCGCAACGCCCCGATAATGAATTTCGCGACAAAATTGTCATCATCGGTTCCACCGCCACCGGCCAGCACGACCTGCGCCTCACCCCGATAGACAGCAAACAGCCGGCACTGGAGATCCTGGCAACAGCGGTGGATAACCTGCGTCAGGACAACGCTCTGCAGGATGCACCAGCGTGGCTGGCGCCGCTGATCACCCTGCTGTTGCTGCTACCCCTGTGGCTTGCCTTCCGCCGCGGTATCGGTGCGGTCAGGATCGCCATCGTACTGCTCATCGTCACGCCGCTGCTCTTTCTCGCCTCCTATCTGGCACTTAGCGCGGAAGTGTGGCTGCCAGTACTGACACCGGTGGTCTTTGCCTGGGGTTACTACGCCCTTGCTGCGCTCTATGCCTACCGTGAGGCGCAGCGGGAGCGTCAGCGCTCAGTGCAGATCTTCAGCCGCTTTCTCGACCCGCGTGTGGTCAACGATCTGGTCAGCCAGGGCGAATCGGCCCTT
>JBEPXU010000119.1:1756-6665 GCA_041641735.1 Ectothiorhodospiraceae bacterium | reverse complement strand
AGGGAAAGTGGTTGACCTTTTCTGCCTCAGGATTGAGGGTGGCAACCTCCATTTTAAACTCGCGAGCCTTTTTCAGGCGTTTGGTGTAGACGCGCAGGTAGTGTTCATTAAACAGCTCCAGCTGATACTCGCCCTTGTAGCGATCGCTGAAGTTGTAACGGGCATCTGTACGAATTTCCATTGTTCTGATCTTGTCGGTTGTTATGTGGCGTCTGTCACAATAAATCGGGAGCAAACGTAATTCTGCGATCACGCGCACATTATCGTTTGTACGTCGTTCCGCAGATTCTCGCGTGATGAGTTATTCAGTCGCCGGGTTTGGCCGGTCTGTGCTATTGCTGGTGTTGATACCCCTGGGCAGGTAGAGCGGACACCAGCCAAGCAGTCCGGTAAGTAGCGGAATTACGCCTACCCAGCCCCAGCGGCCGACGGTGTTGGTGATGGCCAGGGCATCGCTGAACATCAAACCCAGCAACAGGAGACCAATCAGGATGCGCAGCGCCCTGTCGATGCCTCCCACGTTGTTCTGCATTCTCTGCATTGCGTGTGTAATGCCTCTCTCGAAAGACTAAGATAACCAAAGCACAAGCTAGGGCATTGGGCAAGTTTTCCGCCGGGGGTGAGATGCCCGCTCGGTTGCCCTATAGTAATGCGCAATAGTATGACGCGGACGAAACACGACGGGGGATATCTGTGCAACCATTTCGCCATGCGTATGCCTGTAACGCTGATGCGGTCGGTCTCGTAAAACAGTGTCTGGAGCAGATTGGGGAGATTCCGGCGGAGGCCTCGCTGGGGTTTATCTATGCCACCGACCGACTGGCCAGCGAGTTGCCCATCATCCTCGAGACACTGCGTCAGGCAGCGCCACAGGTTCACTGGATCGGCAGTGTCGGGATGGGGGTTGCGATCACCAATCGGGAGTATTACGACGAACGGTCGCTGGTGTTGATGCTGACCGACATCCCGACGGAGCAATACCGCCTGATCCCCCACACCGATCATGCCTTCGCCCAGCTTTCCGACGAACTGGCCGACTGGTGCAACGAGCAGGGCTTTTGTTTTGGTCTGCTTCACGCCGAGCCGACCTATGTCGGCACCTCGGCCTTTGTGCGCAGTATTCAGGAGAAGCTCAGCGCGACCTTTATTAACGGCGGACTCAGTTCCGCAGAGGGTGATGCCTGTCAGGTGGCCGATGGGGTCTTTGATGAAGGGATCTCCGGCGTTTTGTTTTCACCCGAACTGGAGGTGGTGACGGATCATACCCAGGGCTGCAGCCCTATCGGCCCGGTGCATCACATTGATCAGTCGGAGCAGAATCTGGTGCTGCAACTGGATAAGCGACCGGCACTGGAGGTGCTCAAGGAGGACGTGGGCGAGGTGCTGTCGCGCGACCTGAGCAAACTCGGGGGCTATATCTTCGTCGGTTTACCCATCCGGGGCTCCGACACCGGTGACTATCAGGTGCGTAATTTGATGGGCCTTGACCTGGAGCAGCAGCTGATCGCCGTCGGTGACTATATGGAGGAGTGCGATCAGTTGATGTTCTGCCGCCGGGACGGCAATACCGCGCGTGAGGATATGCAGCAGATGCTCTCGCGTATTGCCAGGCGCGTCGACGGCCGCCCTATCCGCGGCGGTGTTTATATTTCGTGCCTGGGGCGCGGCCGTAACCAGTTCGGCAGTGAATCGGCAGAACTGAAAATGATCAGTGAGGCGCTGGGTGATTTCCCGCTGGTTGGCTTCTTCGCCAACGGTGAACTGTACAACGGAAGGCTCTATGGCTATACCGGTGTATTAAGCCTCTTTCTTTAATGTCAGAAGATGCATCATCGCCACCAACTCAAGGTTGCCCTCCTTTCTGACACCCACGGCGTACTCGACGGCCAGGTGGCAGCGATAATCGAGGGCAGTGACTGGATCATCCACGCCGGCGATATCGGCAACGCCGGGGTGCTGCATCATCTGGCAAAACTGGGCGATAAGGTGGTTGCGGTGCGCGGTAACAACGATACCCCATCGCGCTGGCCGGCGGAGGATCACCCCATCCTCACGGCACTGCCCTATGAACGCACGGTGGCACTGCCGGGCGGGGAGTTGCTGGTCGTTCACGGCCACCGTGCCAATCCGGCGGCACAACGTCATGCGCGGCTGCGTCGGCGCTATGGGAATGTCCGTGCCGTGGTCTATGGCCACAGTCATCGGCTGGTGGAGGACCTGGAGGCGGAACCGTGGGTACTGAATCCCGGCGCGGCAGGACATGCCCGAACCTATGGCGGCCCATCGTGCCTATTACTCCATGTCATGGCCGAACGGTGGCGCGTGGAGCATCATCGGTTCCCCTACCGGAGCAACAAGGGAGGTTGAGCCATGCATTCCGTATTAATTACCGGCAGTAACCGAGGCCTTGGTCTGGAGTGGGCCGAGCAGATGGCAGAGGCCGGCTGGCGGGTGTATGCGACCTGCCGCGACCCCGAGCATGCCGATTCATTGAATATGCTGCAGTCCGCCTTTGCCAAAAACCTCACCGTCCATCGACTGGATGTGACGCATCAGGATGAGATCTCGGCACTGGCCGAGGCGCTACGGGGCCACCCGATTGACCGCGTAATCAATAATGCCGGGGTCTATTTTGAGAAATATCTCGATGAGCCGTTGGGGCAGATCAACTACCAGCACTGGGAGGAGACCTTTCGGGTCAACACCCTGGGTGCGGTGCGCCTTAGCGAGGCATTTGTTGAGCACGTGGCGGCAAGTCGGTTGAAGCAGATCGTGGCCATCAGCAGCCACATGGGCAGCATTGCCGAGATCGCTGTAGAGGGGGATTATGCCTATCGCTCCAGCAAGGCGGCGCTCAATGCTGCGATGAAGGGCCTCGCCCACGAGGTGCAAGCTCGGGGACTAAGCGTGTTTATGTTACATCCGGGCTGGGTGCAAACGCGCATGGGAGGCCCGGGCGCCCCCCTTACAACCATGGATAGCGTAAAGAGAATGCGTCAGGTACTTGAGGGCGTGCAGGCCAAGGACAGCGGCCGATTTTTCCGCTATGACGGCAGCGTTATACCCTGGTAGGTTGCGTTAGAAGCAATAACAATGAAGATAAATCTTTCTCAAGGGAAAGCAACGGACACCATCCAATTGTGAGTAAACATGACATCGACACCCTGATCGTCGGCCAGGGGCTGGCGGGCAGCCTGCTTGCCTGGGAATTGGCCCATCGGGGTGAGCGCATCCTCGTGGTCGATAACGAACATGCCAGTGCCTCCTCCACCGCCGCGGCGGGCTTGATCAATCCGGTCACCGGCCAGCGAATCGTCAAAACCGTCGGCGTCGACGATTACCTTCCCTTGGCACATAAACGCTACCGTGCCATGGAGGAGATCCTCGACCGGGAGCTGCTGTTCAATGTGCCCATGTGGCGTCTGCTGCGAAATGAGAAGGAGCGGCAGGTCTGGCAGAAAAGGAAGCAGGATGGGGCCTACGATGGCTATCTGGGCGAGTGGCTGGAAACCACACAACTGCAACCCCCGTTTGTTGCCCCGCTCGGTGGCTTTGAGCAGCTTCAAACCGGTTATCTCGATACCAATGCACTGCTGGATGGCGTGCGCGAGTACTTGCTGGAGACTGGACGTTTCCGGCCACAACACATCGATTATGAAATGATCGAGTTGGAGGATGAATCGGTCCTTTTCGATGGCATTAGCTGTGGCCGCGTGATCTTCTGCGAAGGTTACAAGGCGATGCATAACCCCTGGTTTGACTGGCTTCCCTTCACGCCTGCCAAGGGAGAGATACTCTCGCTGCGCTTTGAACAGCCTTTGCCCAAGAAGATGATTAATGCCGGGCGCTGGCTGATGCCACGTGTCAACGGCGAGCACAAACTCGGCGCCACCTACGAGCATGAACAGCTCGACGAAGTCACCACCGAAACGGCAAGACAAACCCTGCTCGATGCACTGCCAAAAATCCTCGTTGACCCCAAACCGTACCGGGTGACCGGACACCAGGCCGGTGTCCGACCGGCGACAACCGATCGCCAGCCATTTGTCGGTCTGCATCCGAAGTGGCCGCAACTGGGGATATTTAACGGCTTCGGTTCAAAGGGATCGTTACTGATTCCATGGTATGCAGAGACCTTTGCCGATGCACTGTTGTGCGAATGCCCACTGCCAATCGGTTGTGATATCCGACGGCACCTGGAGTTGTACCGTGGTTGATATGCTGGGAATGTAGGTACAAAAGGTGCGAGGAATGTAACTAACATGTACATATAGATGTCTGGATTTATAGGCTCTCTATTTAGGGATGCCGTTGAATTATAGTTATTCATGAAAGAGGAAACCCATGAGTTGGATAGCCGTTGCGACAATGATCCTGATCGTCATTGCTTTTGGCCTCCTGAGACTGTCGAGAAAGACGGCGTCAGGTAACGCTGATTATCCCTATCAAACAGCCGGTCCATTATTTACCCCCGCCGAGCGTTCGTTTTATGGGGTTCTTAGTCAATCGGTTGGTGAAAGCGCAACCATTTTTGGCAAGGTGAGGGTTGCAGATATAGCAATCCCCAGGAAAGGTCTTACGAGAAGTGAGTGGCAGAGAGCCTTTAACAAAGTGTCCTGCAAGCATTTTGATTTCATTCTGTGTAAAAACGATGATCTATCTGTTATCTGTGCCATTGAATTAGATGACAGTTCGCATAAATCAGATAAAAGACAAAAAAGGGATGATTTCCTAAATGGGGTCTGTCGCGCTGCAAATATCCCACTTATTCAAGTTCCTGCAAAGTCGGGTTATGTTATAGGAGATGTGCAGAGGTTATTGGCTCCTCATCTCAAGATTGCTGAGCCAAAAGAGCGACAGCCGGAAGATTCCGAGCAACAGAACGGCGACACAGAAAAGAATTGCCCGA
>JBEPXU010000119.1:0-1746 GCA_041641735.1 Ectothiorhodospiraceae bacterium | reverse complement strand
CGCCAATGGTGGTTCGTATTGCGAAAAGAGGAAGTAATGCAGGCAAAAAGTTTTGGGCGTGCAGTGCATATCCAGAATGCCGGCATGTTGAAGGTATTAATGCATAATACACACCCTAAGCTATGCGGTTAACTGATGCTGGGTTAATCTCAGTATCACCCAATACACTTGGGCTTAATTTAGTGAAAACTATCACTTCAATTCAACTCTCTACACTCCTCCTTCTTGCTTGTATGGCAAGCCCCGAAGCCTGGGCTGACCAAACGAGGTCGCAGTCCATGGCGGTCTTTATCGAGGGGAAGTATCACCTGGTGGGTAAGGAGCTTGATTCGAACAGTACCTATTACGGTCGTGTTGTCATAACGGCCGAGGATGGGGGGATACGTGTTCATCGCTTTATTCCCGGCAGAACCGTGACAGGGACGGCAGCGATAGAGAGCGCTAGCGCCGATGAGGTTCCCGTGCTGCGTATCCGCTTTACGGAGAAGGGGATCGACTATGAGGAGACCTGCCTCGTTTCCGGCGATCTGGATAACTATGCCAGGATAACCTGCAATCTATATCGCCCGGGAGTCAGCACCGACTCACCCGGCATGGAGGCACTTTTCATTCGTCACGACTAACGTTCAGCGTCCTTATGCTTTCCCGCTGTGTTTTGCGGTAGCGATAGAAAGGCTGCTAGTTTGGGGTGGTCGGATGCAAGGAAGATAAAATTCTCCCACTGCTCCTGGGTAAAAGTGGTCATAATCAGTTGTCGGCAGGATAGCCGCAGTTTCAATAACTCATGCTGCATTCGATGGATTTCGCTCTGAAATACCAACAGGTGATCGTCGCTGACCTCCGGCGAGAGGGATTCAATACTAAATGTAACCTTCATCTCAATGATGGCGTTCATCAGATTTACCATCGGGGTATAGTTTTCCTTACGCCATTGATAAAAAGCGTCAATCTGCTCATCCGTCAATTGCAGGGCATCGCGGTTACGCATAACAAACGGTAGTAGCGTAGGTAAGAGCGCCGCATCTTCCAGAAGTCCGACCCGAGCCTCGACCTCTTGCCACTCCGCGGGTGTTAGTGGGTGATCGCTGCTGTGCTTGGCCAGAGCAATTCCCGTCATCAGCAGACCGGTAATGAGCAGCAAAATGAGGCGCTTAGTGATACACGCGCCCCATGTTGCTTTAGCTTCATTGGGCTTAGCTGCAATCATCGTCATCTTGAGCAGCCTTTGGTGGCTTTTTTTCCTCATCACTTTGCGTTGGGGTAGTCGTGCCGGTCGTTGTTGGGGAGTCGGCAGCGTGGAGGGGAGGGGCTGGAAGGGCAATCACAGCGGCGAGACAAAAGAGTCGTGCAAGGTATTTCATGGAGATACCCTCACTGCGTAAAAGTGTGAACCAGTTCACACTATAGGGAGCTAAAGATTAGCGTATTTCTCTGATATGGCTACCCGATTTTTCGTGGATTTGTGCGCTTTCTGATGTCAGACAGGGACTACATTTTCGGGAGTGAGTGGGTAGGCGCCAGGCGGTGGTCTCGTAATGGCGTTGATTGTCCTTATAATGGCCGGACTCCATCGTTGCCGTTTTGATTACAACCGTACAAAGTATCCCCCATGAACAGCTTATCATTGGTTCACCAGGCCCATGCCGCCCTGGGCGAATCACTCAACGAGGGTGATCTCGCCATCGACGCCACCGTGGGCAATGGCCACGATACCCTGTTCCTGGCCCGGAGTGTGGGTGAGGCGGG